>CAZDBC010000348.1:0-4153 GCA_964503295.1 uncultured Kiloniellaceae bacterium
ACGCCGACGTCAAGCTGCGCGCCGGGCTGCTGCGCCTCCAGCCGGAGATGGAGCTGATCGATCTCGACATGGCGCTGGTGCTGAACGACGGCGATCTGCGGGTCGCCCCCTTCAACGCCGGCTTCGGCGGCGGCGTGATCGCGGCCGAAGTCGGCCTGAACGGCGCCGCCAGTCCGGCCCGCCTCAACACCACCATGCTGGTCGAGGATCTGGACTATGGCCAGCTCCTCAAGGACATGGAGATCAACGACCAGATCGCCGGCAGGCTCGACATGGATGTCGACCTCAAGGGTCAAGGCAACTCCATGCGTGACATCGCCTCGGGCCTCGACGGCTACTTCGAAGTGACCGGCGGCCAGGGCACGATCGACAACCGCCTGCTCCGGCTGATCGCCGGCGGTCTCGGCGACATCATGGGCCCGCTGTTCGGCGACGAACGCACGGCCTCGCTCAACTGCATCGTGACCCGCTTCGACGTCGCCGGCGGGCTGGCCGAGAGCCGTGCCGTGCTGCTCGACACGGAGGTCTTTACGGTCAGCGGCGGCGGCGAGGTCGACCTGCGCGACGAGACCCTGGACATGGCCTTCGACACCGCCACGCGCGAGGCGAGCATCGCCAGTCTGGCCGTGCCCTTCCTCGTTCAGGGCCCGATCAAGAGCCCGAAGGTTGTGCCCGATCCGGTGGGGACCGCAAAGGCCGCGGCCAAGGCCGCGGGTGCCCTGGCCGGCGGCCAGGCCGGTGCCCTCGGTGCCGTCATCGGCAGCGTGACCGGGGGCGGCGGCGACACCGGCGGCGGCGATCAGGACGTCAATCCCTGCACGGCGGCCCTGGCGGCGATCGGTCAGGAAGGGGCTGCCGGTGCCGGCAGCGGCACGGCGAGCCCGGCGGCGAACGAACCCGCCGACCCCGTGGAGTCCGTGACCAAGGGCGCGGAGGATGCCGCCAAGGGCGCCGTCGAGGACGCCGAGAAGGCGATCGGCGAGGGCGTGAAGAAGCTGTTCGGCGACTGATGCGGCGCGCGCATCCGCCCCGGCGCTGTCGCTCTCTGGACAGGCGGGCGGCGGCGCGCTAAGGGGCGGCATGTCTCCGGCGATGAAGCGTTTCTACAAGGCGGCGGCCGCGGCCCCGGCCGGGCCTTCGGACCATGGTTATCTGGTCGAGCTCGACGGCCGGCCGGTGCGCACGCCGCTCAAGGCGCCGCTCGCCGTGCCGACCCGGGGGCTCGCCGAGGCCATCGCCGAGGAGTGGGCGGCGCAGGAAGGCGATATCCGGCCGCAGGCCATGCCGCTCAGTGGCCTGGCCTGCAACGCGATCGACCGTGTCGCGGTCGAGCAGACGCAGGTCGCCGAACAGATCGCGGCCTATGCCGCCCACGACCTGGTCTGCTATCGGGTCGCCGAGCCGCCCGAGCTGGCGGCGCGTCAGGCCGCCGTCTGGCAGCCGCTGCTCGACTGGGTGGCCGTAACCTACGGCGCGCCGCTCGCCACCACCTGCGGCCTCGCCGCGGCGCCCCATCCGCCCGAGGCCCTGGCCGCGCTGCGCCGGACCGTGTTCGCGCTCGATCACTGGCGCCTGACCGGTCTCGGCTCTGCGGTCCAGGCGGCCGGCTCTCTGGTCGTCGGCCTCGCGCTGCGCGACCGGCGCCTTTCGGCCGAGGCCGCGTTCGCGGCCAGTCAGGTGGACGAGGACTTCCAGATCGAGCGCTGGGGCGAGGACCCGGAGGCGGCGGCACGCCGCGCCAGCCTGCTGCAGGATCTGGCAGCCGCGGCCCGCTTCCTGGAGCTGCTCGACGCCTGAGTAGGGCTGCCGCCGTCGCTGGCACGCCCTTCCCGTCCGTGCTATCAGCACGGTCGCGCATCGGGGCCTGCGGCCGGCCGGGACCGTGCCGCGGCGTAGCGAGGGACCGCCATGCAGGAGATCATCCGTGAACTCGAACTGAAGCGCGCCGCCGCTCGCGCGGGCGGCGGCGAGCGCCGCATCAAGGCGCAGCACGAGAAGGGCAAGCTGACCGCACGCGAGCGCCTCGAGGTCCTGCTCGACGCCGACTCCTTCGAGGAGTGGGACATGTTCGCCGAGCATCGCTGCACGGACTTCGGCATGGCCGAGCAGCGTGTGCCGGGCGACGGGGTGGTCACCGGCCACGGCACAATCAACGGCCGTTTGGTGTTCGTCTTCTCGCAGGACTTCACCGTCTTCGGCGGCTCGCTGTCCGAGCCCCATGCCGAGAAGATCGCCAAGATCATGGACCAGGCGATGCAGGTCGGCGCCCCGGTCATCGGCCTCAACGATTCCGGCGGCGCGCGCATCCAGGAGGGCGTGGCCTCCCTGGCCGGCTACGCCCAGGTCTTTCAGCGCAACGTGCTGGCCTCCGGCGTGGTGCCGCAGATCTCGCTCATCATGGGCCCCTGCGCGGGCGGCGCCGTCTACTCGCCGGCCATGACCGACTTCATCTTCATGGTCAAGGACAGCTCCTACATGTTCGTGACCGGGCCCGACGTGGTGAAGACCGTGACCCACGAGGAGGTCACCGCCGAGGATCTCGGCGGCGCGACCACTCACACCACAAAGTCGGGAGTCGCCGATCTCGCCTTCGAGAACGACATCGAGGCCCTCCTCGAGCTGCGCCGCTTCGTCGACTTCCTGCCAGGCTCCAACCGGGAGCCGCCGCCGCACAGGCCGAGCTACGACCCGGCCGAACGCGACGACTTCTCGCTCGACACGCTGGTGCCGCCGGACCCGACGCGGCCCTACGACATGAAGGAGCTCATCGTCAAGGTGGTCGACGAGGGGGACTTCTTCGAGCTTCAGCCCAAGTTTGCCGCCAACATCGTGACCGGCTTCGCGCGCATCGAGGGCCGCACCGTGGGCGTCGTCGCCAACCAGCCGATGGTTCTGGCCGGTTGCCTCGACATCGATTCCTCGATCAAGGCGGCGCGCTTCGTGCGCTTCTGCGACTGCTTCAACATCCCCATCGTCACCTTCGTCGACGTGCCCGGCTTTCTCCCGGGCACGGCGCAGGAGTTCAACGGCATCATCAAGCACGGCGCCAAGCTGCTGTTCGCTTTCACCGAGGCAACCGTGCCCAAGGTCACGGTCATCACGCGCAAGGCCTACGGCGGCGCCTACGACGTCATGTCCTCCAAGCACATCCGCGGCGACGTCAACTACGCCTGGCCGACGGCCGAGATCGCCGTGATGGGACCCAAGGGCGCGGTCGAAATCATCTTCCGTAGCGATCTCGGCGACCCGGCCAAGATCGAGGCGCGCACCCAGGAGTATCGGGAGAAGTTCGCCAATCCTTTCGTCGCCGCCTCACGCGGCTTCATCGACGACGTGATCATGCCGCACGGCACGCGCCGGCGGGTGGCCAAGTCGCTGCGCATGCTGCGCAACAAGGCGCTCCAGAATCCCTGGAAGAAGCACGACAACCTGCCGCTGTGACTCTCGCGGCCGACAGCGCGGCGCCGCCGCACAGGCTCGATCCGCGGGGCGCCGCGATGGTCGTGGCCGGCGGCGTCTGCCTCTCCTGGGGCGGCCTTTTCGTGCGGCTGATCGAGGAGGCGGACGGCTGGCAGATCCTGTTCTACCGCGGCATCGGTTTCGTGCCGACGCTGTTCCTGATCGTGCTCCTGCGCGAGGGCGCGGGCACCTGGCGCGCCTTTCGCAGGCTCGGCTGGCCGGGGCTGGGCGTCGCCCTGGCGCTCGGCAGCGGCTTCGTCACCTATCTCTTCGCCATGCTCCACACCACGGTCGCCAACGTGGTCTTCGTGATCGCGACCGGGCCGTTCATGGCGGCGCTGCTCGCCTGGATCGTGCTGCGCGAGCGGGTCGCTGGCGTCACATGGATCGGAATGGCGGTCTCCCTGCTGGGCGTTGCCTTGATGGTTGCCGAGGGCTGGGTGGGCGGCAAGCTGCTGGGCAGCGTGATCGCGCTCGGCGTGCCGCTGTCTTTCGCCGTCATGGTGGTGCTGATCCGACGCTGGCCGCAGCGCGACTCGCTGCCAGCCATCTGTCTCGCCGGCGTCGTGCCGATCGTCTGCGCCCTGGTCATGGTCGATGGCCTCGCGGTGCCGGCGCGCGACATCGCGCTCGCGGTGGTCATGGGCAGCGTACAGATCGGCCTCGGCTTCGCCTTCATCACTCGCCGGCGTGG
>CAZDBC010000349.1:0-3212 GCA_964503295.1 uncultured Kiloniellaceae bacterium
GAGGTCAGCAGCATGTAGAGCAGCGCCGCGACCAGGTAGAAGGTGAAGGGCTCGCGCGTCGAGCCGGACGCGACCGAGGCCTGGCGCATGATCTCGACCAAGCCGACGATCGAGATCAGCGAGGTGTCCTTGAGCGTGAGCTGCCAGACGTTGCCCAGGCCGGGCAGGGCAAGGCGCGTGACCTGCGGCAGCAGGATGCGCCGGAGCAGGAGCCAGCGGGTCATGCCGCAGGCGATGCCGGCCTCGACCTGGCCGCGCGGCACCGCGAGCACGGCGCCGCGGATGACCTCGGTCGAATAGGCGCCGGAGATCACGCCGAGCGCGAACATGCCCGCGCCGAGGGCGTCGACCTCGATGTAGCCGTCGTAGCCGAACTGCCGCGCCACCGCCATGACGGCGCCGCTGCCGCCGAAGAAGACGAGGTAGATGATCAGCAGGTCCGGGACGCCGCGCACGACGGTGGTGTAGGCGTCGCCGGCCAGGCGCAGGGCGCGGCTCTTGGACAGCTTGAGAGAGGCGCCGCCGATGCCGAGCAGCAGGCCGAAGAGGAACGACATGACCGCGACCAGGATCGTGGTCAGGGCGCCGCGCACCATCTCGTCGCCCCAGCCGGCGTCGCCCCAGGCGAGCAGTTCGAGGTTCATGGCACGCGTCCGGCCGGTGGCGGCGGCGCGGCGCCTATCCGGGCCGCGGCCCGCCGCACCGGTCGGTGCGGCGGGAGGTGCGGCCGGACCGGCCTACTTGCAGGAGGCGTCGAAGCCGAACCACTGGGTGGCCAGCTTCTGCAGCGTACCGTCGTCGATCGTCGACTGGATGGCCTTGTCGAAGGCGGCCACCAGCTCCGGATCTTCCTTGCGGATGCCGGCGCCGACCCCGGCGCCGAACGGCCCGCCGGTCATGAACGGCCCGACCACGCGGAAGTCCTTGCCCTCGGGCTTTTCAAGCAGCGGCACCCAGTAGGACATGGCAGCCAGTGCCGCGTCGACACGGCCTGACTGCAGGTCGAGGTCGAGGTTCTCCTGGGTGTCGTAGTTGCGGATGTCGGCGGTGTCGGCCAGGTATTCGTTGAGGAAGTTGGCGTGGGTGGTCGAGACCTGGACGCCGATCGTCTTGCCGGAAAACTCCTCCTTTATCGCCGCGATCGTGGCCTCCTCGTCGGACGAGACCTCTTCCAGGTTGATCGCCTCGAGGTCGGTCGCGAAATCGGCGCTCGGGCTGTCCTTCAGCACGACGAAGGCGGCCGGGGTCGCGGCATAGCAGCGCGTGAAGTCGATCACCTTCTTGCGTTCGTCGGTGATCGACATGCCGGCCATGATGACGTCGTACTTCTTGGCCTGCAGCGCCGGGATGATGCCCTCCCAGGCCTGGGGCACGATCTCGCACTCGGCGTTCATGCGCTCGCACAGCGCCTTGGCGAGATCGACCTCGAAGCCGACCAGATTGCCCGAGGAGTCGGTGAAGTTCCAAGGCGCATAGGCGCCTTCGGTCGCGATGCGGACCTGCATGTCGGCGGCCTGCGCGCCGGCGGCACCCAGGGTCAGGGCGGCGGCCGCAAACGCCGCCGTAACGACTCTATGCATGGGATCGGACTCCTTCGTTGCTCTTGAAGTGGCGATTTGGTGGGCTCGGTCGCAGGGAACCTAGAGATTGCTCGACAGGAACTGCCGGAAGCGCTCGGAGCGCTGGTTGGCGAAGACCTCGCGCGGCGGGCCCTGCTCTTCGATGCGCCCGGCGTGCAGGAACACGACCTCGCTCGAGACCTCGCGCGCGAAACCGATCTCGTGTATGACCACGATCATGGTGCGGCCCTCCTCGGCGAGCTGGCGGATGACGCGCAGCACCTCGCCGACCAGCTCCGGATCGAGCGCCGAGGTCGGTTCGTCGAACAGCATGACCGCCGGCTCCATGGCCAGCGCGCGCGCGATCGCCACGCGCTGCTGCTGGCCGCCCGAGAGATGCGCGGGGTAGTAGTCGCGCCGGTCGTAGAGGCCGACCTTCTCCAGCTGCGCCTCGGCCGCTTCGACGGCACGCGCGCGGGGCACCTTAAGAACGTGCACCGGCGCCTCGATGACGTTTTCCAGCGCGGTCATGTGGGACCAGAGGTTGAAGTTCTGGAACACCATGCCGAGCCGGCTGCGGATGCGCTCGATCTGGCGCCGGTCCTCGGGCGCCTGGCCGCCGCCGGCCGTCGCCTTCATGCGGATGGTCTCGCCGCCCACGGTGACCGTGCCGGCGGTCGGAATCTCCAGCAGGTTGATGCAGCGCAGGAAGGTGCTTTTGCCGGAGCCGCTGGCGCCCAGCATGGCGATCACGTCGCCCTCGCGGGCGGTCAGCGAGACGCCCTTGAGGACCTCGACATCGCCGAAGGACTTGTGAATGTCCCTGGCCTCCAGGGCGAGCGTCCCTGGCGCCGGCGCCACGGTTGCCTCGGCGATCCGAGCCTCGGCCATCACAGCCTGCAACTCCCTGTTTTCCTTTCGCGCCGATCCATTTGGCGGAGCGGCTTGACTCCGGACGTTAGTCGGCTTGCCGGGCGATGGGAAGCAAAACCATGGAGAAGCGGCGGAGGCGCGACGCCGCGGGCGGGGCTCAGCCGGCCGCGCGCAGTTCGCGCAGCAGGGGCAGGATGTCGGACTCGATCAACTCGGGGACCAGCGGCCCGCGGTGGTGGTAGCGGATGCGGCCCGCGCGGTCGATGACGAAGGTCTCCGGCACGCCGTAGACGCCCCACTCGATGGCCGCGCGGCCCGCGTCGGCGCCAACCCGCGCATAGGGATTGCCGAGCCGCTCGAGCCAGGCGACGGCGTCCGCCGCCTTGTCCTTGAAGTTGATGCCATAGAGCGGCACCCCGGTCCGTTCGGTCAGCTCGGTCAGCAGCGGGTGCTCGGCCTGGCAGGGCACGCACCAGGAGGCGAAGACGTTGACCAGGCTGACCTCGCCGCCGAGGTCGGCGCGCGCCAGTCCGGGCCGGTCCAGGCCCTCGACCGGCGGCAGGGCGAACTCGGGCGCCGGCTCGTCGATCATCGCCGAGGGCACGAGGCTCGGATCGCGGCCCGGCTGCAGGCCCCAGAGGAAGGCGGCCGCCACGGCGAGGAAAACCGCGACCGGCAGCAGGAACAGCAGACGACGGCGCATCGGCGACCGGCCGGGCCTACTGGCCGCTCGGCGGCGCGGCGCCCGCTTCCGGCTGCCAGTGTCCGGCCCGTTTCAGG
>CAZDBC010000349.1:3222-4153 GCA_964503295.1 uncultured Kiloniellaceae bacterium
CGGCGACCTCCGGAGGCATGTAGCTCTCGTCGTGCTTGGCGAGGATGCGTTCGGCCTGCATGCGGCCGTCCGGGTCGAGCCGACCCTCCGCGACCACGCCCTGGCCCTCGCGGAACAGGTTGGGCAACAGGCCCCGGTAGGTCACCGGAACGCTGTGCGCCCCGTCGGTGACGCGGAACTGCACGGTCAGGCCATCCTCGAGCTGCTCGACCGAGCCCGCCTCGACCAGCCCGCCGAGGCGCAGGCCGCGCTCGGCCGGCCATTCGCCGGTGGCGAGATCGCTCGGGCTCTGGAAGTAGGCGATGCTGCCGCTCATGGCGTTGAGCACCAGCCCGGCGGCGACGCCGAGCAGGGCAAGGCCGGTCACGACGAAGGCGAGCCGGCGGTGCTTGGGCTTGAGCTTCATCGGGTCGCTTCGGCGGGCCGCGTGCGCGCCCCGCGACGGCGACCCGGGCCCTCCAGCGCGTCGAGGCGGCGGCGCAGGCGGCGCTGCCGGCGCAGGGTCGCGACGAGAAGGCCCAGCATGACCAGGGCGGTCAGCGCATAGCACGGCCAGACATAGGCCGCGTAGCCTCCCATCGCCAGGAAGTCGCTCATTCCCTTTTCCGTCCGCTCCCGCTTCCTTCGTTCCGCCTCGGCCCGATCCTGTTTGTCACCGAACAGGCAGCGAGACAAGGCGTGCCGCGCTCACTTAAGCGCGAGTGCGGCCGCCGGCAGTGATAGATGTAGGGCGCGACCGGCGCCGGCGCCATAGCTCCCGACCGGCGCGACCATCGGTCCCCGTGCCTGCAGTGCGGCGTCAGGCGAGCGCCTGGCGCAGGGCCGCCGCGGCGGCCGGCGGGGTGATCGCCAGGGTGAGCGCCAGCAGGGCGCCGAGCAGGAGCAGGTGCGGCCGCGCCGGCAGGCCGGCGAGCGTGGCCTCGACCGCCAG
>CAZDBC010000350.1:0-4149 GCA_964503295.1 uncultured Kiloniellaceae bacterium
ATCGCCATCATTCCGTAAACCGAGCCGGCGACCAGCGTGATCGCCACGGCGAGCAGGCCCGCGACAACGGCAAGCGGCCGTGCCGATGCGGGTAGCGTGACGTCGTGTCGCGCCCGGTCCAGGGACAGCAGCAGCAGCACAAGTACGATGGAGTAGGCGCCGACCAGCAGGACCTTCCAGAACAGAGGAGAGGCGAACTGCATGTTCAAAGGCACCTCGTAGAGCGCCCGGAACGGATGCCCCAACTCGAGAAAGAGCACGGTTACCCCGCCCAGCAGGCCGGCGAAGGCGAGCCAGACGCACCGTCGTGCGATCGGCGCGACGGCGGCCATGCCGGAGATGAGGGCGAAGCTCCCCACCATGGTCAGTCCCGTCGAGGTCAAGAGGAAGTAGTCATAGATGATGATCGGCAGTCCCCACACGACACCGGCGCTGGAGGTGTTGAAAGCGGAATGGCCGCTCTGCATGAGATTGTAGAAGACGAAGGCCGCCGACAGGACGAGTCCGACCAGGGCCGCGATCGCGATGATGCCGGCGCGGGTGCGGTCGCTCCCGGATGGCGATCGTGGCGTGCCGGCCATGGCTGCAGTTGCATTGGTCATGACGATCTCCCCGTCTCAGCTTTTTCTGGTCGAGCGGGCGCCGGGAACGACCGGGCTGCCGCCACCGCTCAGGTAGTAGACCTTGGGCTTGTTTCCGGTTTCTTCTTTCAGCCGCACGCCGCCCTTGTCCGCTATCAGCCGGTTAACCCGGCTCTCCGGATTGTCGAGATCGCCGAAGAAGCGGGCCTTGGGCGCGCACACGCGCACACAAGCCGGCGTGAACTCCTTGGTCTCGGGGTCGTCCTCGTCGAGATCGGCGACCCCTTCCGGGGCTTGGCTGATCTTGTGATAGCAGAAGGTGCATTTGGACACGACGCCCTTGGGCTGAATGCCGATCCCCTTGCTCCGGTCCTCGAAGGTGTCCGGCATCTTGTAGGGCGGATTCCAGATGCGCTCTCCGTCGCCCGGGAACACCTCCCTGACGTCGGGCTCGACCAGCGGTTCCTCGTCCATGTAGAAGCGGACGCCATAGGGGCAGGCGATCATGCAGTATTTGCAGCCGATGCACTTGTCCCAGTCGACCAGCACGACACCGTCATCCGTCTGGTAGGTCGCCTTGGTCGGGCATACGCTCACGCAGGACGGGTTCTCGCACTGCATGCAGGGACGCGGCAGCCATGACAGGCTGACATTGGGATAAGTCCCTTCGTGATAGAACAGCACGTCCTGCCAGTTTTCCCCTGGCAGGCGGGTGTTCTCCATGGAGCAGGCCGTGGTGCAGGCCTGGCATCCGGTGCAGGTCTCCAAATCGATGACCATTCCCCATTTGGGCATTGGACGATCCTCCCGGTCACGCGCGTTCGACGGTGACCTTTGTGGTGTAGTAGTTGCACTGGCCCGTGAGCCGGTCCGACTGGTTTACGGTTACCTCGCCGCTATGGCCCGGTGCACGACTCCGCGCCCAGCGCCCGTGGGCCCAGTGGCCGTGCTCCATCGGCAGGACCAGGGTGTCGGGTCGAACCCCTTCGAAGTAGCGGCAATCGGCTTCGATTACGCCGACGTCGGAGGTTATGCGGACACGATCGCCGTCCCGGATCCCGCGCGCCCGGGCCGTGACCGGGTTGATCTCCAGGTAGACGGTCTTGCGGCCGCCCATGACCGGCTGGAGCTGGGCGATGGCGATCGGCAGATTGGCGCCGCGGCCTTCGGCGTGCAACGCGACCTTGGGCGAGACCAGAAAGAGATCGCCGCCGCCGGGATGAACCGGATCTTCCCAGATCGGGAACATCAGGCGATTCCTGTTCCGCCCGGTCATGTCCGCGATCCATTCGGCGTTGGCCTCTAGCATGCCGGAGCGGATCTCGAATTTGCCCGAGGGCGTCTTTAGCAGCGTTTCCTTGACCTCCTCGGGCGTCATCTCGCGGCTATGGTCGCGTCCGTCCCACTCGTAGAAGGCGCCCGCCCGCTGCTGCCAGCGATAGGGCTTCTTGTACCAGACACCCTTTTCCGCCCAGCTCTCGAAACCGTCGACGCCGTTGTCGCCGGGATCGCTCTCGAAGCCCTTCGCTAGATGCCGAATGACGTTCTCGGCGCTGTCGAGCGCCTTGTAGTACTCGCCCATCGGCCCCTTGATGCGCTTGCCGATCTCGATCAGCGTATCGCCGTAGTACTTGGTGTCGTGAATCGGTGTCACGGCCGGCATGCGAAGCTGAGCCATCGGCCAGCCCTGGAACGGGTAGGTGGGCGCATCCTGCATCCGTTCGAGGTAGCTGTGGTCGGGCAGTACGAGGTCCGCGTACATCGCCGACTCGCTGGGGAAGGGCGAGGTCTCGATGATGAAGATATCTTTCAACGCCTCTTCCCAGACCTGGCCGTTGGGCGCCGTCCAGATCGGATTGGTGAGGTAAAGAATCATCGTGTCGAGCTTGTAGGGCTTGCCGGCCAGGTGATTCGGACCGACCTCCTGCATCATGTTGTTGGCGAGCAGATAGCCGTCCGCGTGCCCCTTTAGATCGATCCGCGGCTGCGATTTCCAGGCCCCGTTCCGCGCCCAGTCGTCCTTGTAGTCGTCGGCGTTGACCGGCATCGGGCCATAGGACGGCCCCATCTGGTACATCAGGCCGCCCTTGGCGAAGAGAGAGCCGACCAGCGCGTTCAGGGCATGGATCGCCATGCCGTTGTAGACGCCGTTCGAGTGGGCGTGCGCGCCGCGCTCGAACAGGGCGATGGCCGGGCGGGTCGAGCCGAACTCGGTGGCGACCTCGCGAATGACGTCCGCCGGGATGGTCGTGATCTCTTCGGCCCACTCCGGCGTGCGATCCTTCAGCTCAATGTTCCACCACTCGACCAGGCCGTGCACCCACTTCTCCTCGAAGCCGTCGGCGGAGACGCTGGCCCCCGGTTCAAAGCGGTTGGTTCCGTCGGTGAAGTCGCCGACGAATGCACGGTCCCACAGGCCACGGGTCAGGATCACGTGCGCGATCGCCAAAGCCAGCGCCCCGTCCGTGCCGGGCTTGATCAGCAGCCCGCGATCCGAGGCGGCGAGCGTCGTGTTGACGTGAACGTCGACGGCGGTGACGCGGGTCTTGGGCGACTTGCGTCCGCGGATATGCCCCCAGACCTGCATGTTGTTGTTGTAGGGACGAAAGGCTTCCAGGAAGCCGGCGCCGAACATCAGCAGATAGTTGCAGTTGGCGTAGTCGTAGGCGCTGTAGGAGGGGTTGCCGTCGGTGAACTGCTTCGCCTTGACCGAACCGTCGGAACACATCGAGGAGTGGCCGATCGCCACGTTCGGCGATCCGTAGAGCGCGCCGAAGGTGCCCTGCAGGCCGGCGCAGGAGGCGCCCCAGCCGCGCCCGTAGAGAAGCGCGAAGCGATGCGATTCGCCGCGTTCGCGCAGGCCGTTCAGGCGTTCGGCGACGGTATCGAGGGCCTCGTCCCAGGAGATCGGTACGAAGCCGGGGTCTTCGTCGCGTCCCTTGCGCGGGTTGGTGCGCTTCATCGGCCCTTGGAAGCGGTCCGGGTCGTACAGGATGTAGGCGCCGAGCGGGCCCTTCGGGCACAGCTTGCCGTTCGAGATCGGGTGGTCCGACGTGCCGTAGATGGCATGAACGCGATCGTTCGTGACGTAAACGTCGATCCCGCAGCGTGCCGGGCATTGATGGCAGATGTTCTTGACGATCTTCGTTTCGCCCCTGGCGAGAAGGTCCTGCGCCTCGGACTTTGAGACCCGCGTCAGGCCGGCGGAGCCGATGATACCGGCCGTGGCGCCGGTCGCGGCGGAGGCCTGCAGGAAACGTCGCCGTGTGGTCGACAAGCTGTCGGACAGCCTCATGATCATTCTCCTCCCAGAGACCCAATCGCATCGCGGTCGGAGCCGGTCTTTATGACGGCCCCGCGGCGGTCGTTCGCACGAGCTGAAATGCCTCGCGCGCCAGCTCGGAATCGGCTCGGCACGACGGGCAGACATCGGTTGCCGCGCCGCTCCTGAACTGCGCGCCGCACAGCGGGCAGCGGTGGATGGGCGCGCGGCGCAGCTCCCGCTCCTCCTCGAGCCGGCCGCTTCCCGCCGGGACCAGGCTCAAGGCGCCCGAAGGGCAGGCCCGCT
>CAZDBC010000351.1:0-4133 GCA_964503295.1 uncultured Kiloniellaceae bacterium
GCCGACATTGCCGATATGGGGAAAGGTGAAGGTGATGATCTGCCCGGCGTAGGAGGGGTCGGTGATGATCTCCTGATAGCCGGTCATGGAGGTGTTGAAGCAGACCTCACCGACCGCCCGGCCGACCGCGCCGAGCCCGCGGCCGAGAAAGACGCTGCCGTCGGCCAGCACCAGCGCGGCCGTCGCCCGGCCACGCAGCTCGTCGAACATCCCGGCGGGCAGCCCGGCGGGCAACTCGGCCGGCGGCCCGTCCGGTGCCGCGCGCCCGCCGGTCGCGGGCGCAGCGACGGCCGGCCCGGTCCGCGCGGACGGGGCGACAGGTGACTGTCGGTCGGTCATGAAGGGAGTCCCTGGATCGAATTGCCGTTATTTACGGCAAAGGCGGCAGCCGGTCAAGGCCGGAGAGCGCATAAAAAACCATATATAACAATGTCTTACGAAAGCGCATGAGCTTTGCCTTGGGGCCGCAATTGGGATAGTCTCGCGCTCTTTCGCAAGCAGCGGGAGGCACCGCAATGCTCCGGGACCGGCTCAACGAGGCCTTGAAAGAGGCCATGCGTGCCAAGGATCCGATCGCAGTCTCGACGCTCCGCCTGACCCTTGCCGCCCTCAAGGATCGCGACATCGCGGCCCGCTCCAAGGGCCAGACGGACGGAGTCGGCGATCAGGAGGTGCTCGACATGCTGCAGAAGATGGTGCGCCAGCGGCGCGATTCCATCGAAGCCTACGAGGAGGGCAACCGCCCCGACCTCGCCGAGCGCGAGGCCAAGGAGATCGAGGTGATCGAACGCTTCCTCCCCAGGCAGCTCGACGATGCGGAGACCAAGGAGGCCGTTGACGAAGTCATGTCCGCGGTCGAGGCCCAGGGACTGAAGGACATGGGCAAGGTCATGGCCGAGCTGAAGACGCGCTACGGCGGGCGCATGGACTTCGGCAAGGCGAGCGCGATCGTCAAGAGCAGGCTGGCCTGACGGGCGGCCCGGCACGGCCCCGAACGGAAAGGCCCCGGCACGAATGCCGGGGCCCTTTGCTTCGGACCGGAGTCCGTGACGTCGCGGCCGGTCAGGCGGCCTTGACCTCGTTCAGGAACTCGCCGACCTCCTTTTTGAGGACCTCGGACTTCTCGGAGACCGACTGGGCGGCGGTCAGGACCTGCGCGGAGGCGGCACTGGTCGTCTGCGCGGCCTCCTGCAGGCCGTCGACGTTCTTGGAGACCTCCTCGGTACCCTGAGCGGCCTCGGTGACGCTGCGGCTGATCTCGGTCGTGGTCGCGGTCTGCTCCTCGGCGGCGGCGGCGACGGTCGAGGAGATCTGGTTGAGCTCCTCGATGACCTCGGAGATCGCCTGGATCACCGGCACCGTGGTCTCGACGCCGTTCTGCATGGCCTCGATCTGCTGGGCGATCTCCTTGGTCGCCTGGGCGGTCTGATTGGCCAGGCTCTTGACCTCGGAGGCGACCACGGCGAAGCCCTTGCCGGCCTCGCCGGCGCGGGCGGCCTCGATGGTCGCGTTGAGGGCGAGCAGGTTGGTCTGCTCGGCGATGTCGGTGATCAGGCTGACCACCTCGCCGATCTTGGCCGCGCCCTCGCGCAGGACATCGATCTGGCTGATCGCCGAGCCGGTCTTCTCGGCGGCCTGGCTGGCGATCGCCGAGGTCTTGCCGATCTGCTCGGTGACGTCCTTGATCGAGGCGGTGAGCTCCTCGGTCGCGGCGGCGACGGTCTGGACGCTGCTCGCCGCCTGGGTCGAGGCGGAGGCGACGGAGGTGGCCTGGGAGGCGCCCTCCTCGGCGGTCGAGGACATGGACTGGGCGGTGGCCTCCAGTTCGGTGGCGGCCGAGCCCAGGGTCTCCAGGATCTCGTCGACCTGCTGCTCGAAGCTCGCCGTTACCTGCTGGATCTGCTCGGCCCGCTCGGCCTTCTTGCGGGCCTCCTCTTCGCGTTCCGCCCGTACGCGTTCGGCCTCGATCGTCTTGTCCCGGAAGATGGCGTAGCCTTGGGCCAACTGCGCGATTTCGTCGCGCCCCTCGACCGGGACCTCCTGGGAGGTGTCGCCCTCGCCGAGCGCCGTGAGCGCGGCCATGACTCGGGTCAGCGGCCGCGTGATCGCGCGCACGAGGACGACCGCGGCAACGGCGCCCAAGACCAGACTGATGGCCAGAACCGAGAGAATGAGGGTGAGGGCGATGCGTTCGTCGTGCTCGGCGGTGACGGCGGCCTCGGTGGTGAAGGTGATCAACTCGGTGTTCAGGGCCTCCAGTTCGTGCACCAGCTCGTCCTGTTCCGCTTCCACAGCATCGACCAATTCCGCAGCGGTAGCGTCCCGGTTGCTGGCGTGGAGCCGCTCCAATGCGCTGAGCGCTTTGGCTTCGTATCCGGAATGCGCGTCCAGGGCGAGGCGGAAGCGGTCGCGAACGCCGGTCCACATTTCCGCGGCCGTGCCGTCGGCGTGGTCCACCAGGCTGTCGAGCATCTCAATCGCCCCGGCGATCTCTTCTTCGACCTGGTGCGAGAGCCGTTCGAACTCCGCGCGCGTCTCGTCGAGGCGCCTGCTTGTGCCCATGCCCGCCGACTGCTGACTGAGGCGTACCGCACGTTCGAACAGGACGGCCTGCTCGAGTTGATGGAGCGCGATGTCCTGCGTGACCTGGGTCAGGGGAAGGTCGTGCTCGGCAATCTCCACGATCTCGTCGCCGATTCGCTTCATGCCGAATCCGCCAACGCCGCCGGTAATCGTCAAGAGAATGAGCAGAACGCCGACCAAGGCGCCGATCTTGGCGCCGATCGGCCAGTTGGAAAGCTTGAGATTCATCCTTGCGTCCTTCCACAGCTTCGCGCCGGCGGTCGCGCGACCGTCGCGCAGCCTGCCATGCGGGCTTGAAACCCCATTCGACTTGGCGGGCGCTTGTGGAAGGCGCCGATACTTGCCACTTCCGTGGCGACTAAAGCATCACTACACCGGAAGCACTTAAAGCAATCTAAATACGCAACAATTGTTTTCCGAAGATTGCTGGGGCGGCCCGGCACGGCCCCGAACGGAAAGGCCCCGGCACGAATGCCGGGGCCCTTTGCTTCGGACCGGAGTCCGTGACGTCGCGGCCGGTCAGGCGGCCTTGACCTCGTTCAGGAACTCGCCGACCTCCTTTTTGAGGACCTCGGACTTCTCGGAGACCGACTGGGCGGCGGTCAGGACCTGCGCGGAGGCGGCACTGGTCGTCTGCGCGGCCTCCTGCAGGCCGTCGACGTTCTTGGAGACCTCCTCGGTACCCTGAGCGGCCTCGGTGACGCTGCGGCTGATCTCGGTCGTGGTCGCGGTCTGCTCCTCGGCGGCGGCGGCGACGGTCGAGGAGATCTGGTTGAGCTCCTCGATGACCTCGGAGATCGCCTGGATCACCGGCACCGTGGTCTCGACGCCGTTCTGCATGGCCTCGATCTGCTGGGCGATCTCCTTGGTCGCCTGGGCGGTCTGATTGGCCAGGCTCTTGACCTCGGAGGCGACCACGGCGAAGCCCTTGCCGGCCTCGCCGGCGCGGGCGGCCTCGATGGTCGCGTTGAGGGCGAGCAGGTTGGTCTGCTCGGCGATGTCGGTGATCAGGCTGACCACCTCGCCGATCTTGGCCGCGCCCTCGCGCAGGACATCGATCTGGCTGATCGCCGAGCCGGTCTTCTCGGCGGCCTGGCTGGCGATCGCCGAGGTCTTGCCGATCTGCTCGGTGACGTCCTTGATCGAGGCGGTGAGCTCCTCGGTCGCGGCGGCGACGGTCTGGACGCTGCTCGCCGCCTGGGTCGAGGCGGAGGCGACGGAGGTGGCCTGGGAGGCGCCCTCCTCGGCGGTCGAGGACATGGACTGGGCGGTGGCCTCCAGTTCGGTGGCGGCCGAGCCCAGGGTCTCCAGGATCTCGTCGACCTGCTGCTCGAAGCTCGCCGTTACCTGCTGGATCTGCTCGGCCCGCTCGGCCTTCTTGCGGGCCTCCTCCTCCTGCTCGGCGACCATGCGCTGGCGCTCCTGGGCACCCTCCTTGAAGGTGACCATGGCGCGGGCGATGTCGCCGATCTCGTCCTTGCGCTCGTGGCCGGTGATCTCGACCTCTAGATTGCCCTCGGCGAGGCTGCGCAGGGTGCCGATGGCGGTGC
>CAZDBC010000352.1:0-4102 GCA_964503295.1 uncultured Kiloniellaceae bacterium
CGGCCATTTCCGCCCAGTCGACCTGGATCTCGCCGGCGGCATCGATCCAGCCGTCCACGATGGCGCAACTCTGTTCCAGCAGGGCGCGCGCATGCGGCAGGACCTCCATGCGCGGCAGGACCACCAGCACGATCGGCAGACGCAGGCGCAGCGCGTCGCGCAGCACGGTGGTCGCCGACTCGAAGATCATCACCTGCCGGTCCCAGCGGATGCGCTCGAAGTTTTCGGTCAACGCGAGCACGCCCCGTCTCTCGGCCAACTCGACCGCCTTGGGATGGTAGACCGCCGGGTGCAGCTTGACCGCCGAGCGAAAGCCCTGCTCGTGAAGGAAGGCGTGCAGCCGGTCCTGCCAGCTCAGCATGGTCTCGTTCGGGTAGTAGGGCCAGGGCGAGGCGAGGTCGCCGAGATGGGGCGAGGCGATCTGGACCACGTCGCAGTCGACGCGCGCGCCCTCGCTTGCCTCGCGCGGCGGCCGGCTGCTCGCGACCCAGGTGATCTCGGGCAGGTTGTCCGGTTGCAGGCGACGCGAGCGGTCGTCGTTGAGCCGCGCGCCCTCCGCCATGGCCGGCCCGAAGGTCACGAACTCGTCGGCCCAGTCGAATTCGAAGTAGCTGCGAAAGTCGCTGCGCCACAATCCGGTTCCGCAACCATGGTCAAGCACCACGACCCTGCCGCCGCTGCGCCGCACATGGTCGGCCATCAGCCGGTTGGGCGCCATGCCCACGGTGCCCGAGACGAACAGGGGCGGCGCCTTCTTGCGCCGCAGAGTCGATTCCTGAACCGAGAACCAGGCCGCGATCGCCGCGGCCTCCCCGGCCAGTTCGTCGGTCTCGTCGGCCGAAAGCCGCTCGCCGATCTCGCCGACTGCCGCCGTCGCGGTCGCCGCCGCCCACCGCCCGATCTCCCGCTCGCGCGCCGCGGGTCGTGCATTCCTCGCCCTGATGAACCATTCGTCGTGGCGACTGAACACGACGTCCAGCCCGCGCGCCGCGATCAGGGCCCGACCCAAAGGGCAGCTATGGAACATGACGCCCTGGCCACCGCGCATTAGCCGGCGGGGGCGGTAGGAGGTGTCGCCGCGCAGCCGGGTCCGCAGCAGGCGCAGCAGCGGCGGCAGCCCAACCTGGGGCAGGCGGTACAGGGTCTCGACGTACGAGCGGCGATTTGTGTCCGCGGCGCGCAGCGTGACGCCCCTGCGCCGGCCGATGCCGTCACAGACCCGCTCGAGCACCGCACGCACGAGATTGGGATAGACCAGGCGCAGGAAGCGGGCGAAGGGCTCCTCGCCGCGGCCGTCGCGAACCGCGGCCATGCGGAAACTGTCGATCAGCGCCTGCCGCTCGGCCTGGGTCAGCGCACCGGCCGGCTGCTCGCCCCGTTGAAACGCAAGGTTCATCCACGCTACCGCCGTTCGGGTGAAGCGAGCACCTCACCCGTTCTGATTTCAGGACCGCGCGCCGTCTCTGTTCAGGCGCGCAGTTGATGTGCCGCCACCGCCACCTTGACCTCGCGGCCGAGCAGCGAGAGCAGCAGGACGACGCGGTCGTCGTCCGGCAAGGACAGGACCCGTCCGACCAGGTCGGCGAAGGGCCCGTCCACGAGTCTCACGGCCTGTCCCGGCACCACCGGAGGCGCAGGCAGCCTGATCAGCCCCTCGCCGTCCTCGCGCCGGCGAATCGCCTCCACCACGCCGTCGGGCACCGGCGCCGGCTGCTCCCCGGCGCGAACCAGGGAGGCGACGCCGTAGGTCGACAGCAGGGCGCGCCAGCGCGCCTTCAGGGGGTCGAAGCGCACGAAGAGATAGCGCGGGAACAACGGCCGCAACACCCGCTCGACCCGGCGGGCGTGCCGCCGCGTGGCGCCGTAGCGCGGCAGATAGGCCTCGAAGCCCTGGCGCGCGATGTTGGCCAGCGCCCGGGCCTCGCCGTTCGGCTGCGACCGCACGACATACCAGGCTGCGGTCATGACTCGACGCGCTCCCGCGAGATCCGCAGCATCGGCAGCGGCAGCAGGCGCTCGGGCGCGACCAACCCGGCCAAGTGCTCGAAGTTCTCCTGCGGGTGGTGCAGGTCAGCGAAGACCAGGGCGTCGTGCTTCGGCAAGTCGTTCAGCGACGCGGCCACGGTGATTCCGACCAGGCTGCGCCCGGCCCGCTCGGGATCGACCACACCGACCGCCGCGACGTCGCATTCCCTGGCCGTCAGCAGCACGATCTCGCTCAGGTCGTTGGCGCCGTAGACCGCGATCCGGGTCCAGCCCCGCTCACGGCAGTCCTGCAGAAGCTCGCGGGCCTGCTCGCGCGCATCCCGGAAGAAGCTCAGCGACACGCGCAGGTATTCGGCGGTCAGGCGGCTCTTCTCGGCGAAGCCCTGCGGCGTCAGATAGTAGGCGTAGCGCCGCGCCGGGGCGTCGCGCATCTTGACCCAGCCCTTGCGCGCGCAGCGATTGAGGTAGGCATTGACCAGCCCGACCGCCACGCCGAGCTCCCGCGCGAGGCGGCGCTGCGTGACGTTCTTGTCCTTGTCGACGGAGGTCAGGAGCGCTAACAAGACGCGCTGGTCGTCGCTCATGTGTGCCGGGTCCCCCAACTGCCCGGCCGGACGGCGTGGCTTGGCCCGGCGTTCACGGCGTGAACATGTAACCCAGGCAGTTCCAGGATGCAAGCTCCGCCTGTGCCCGCCCGCCGGGCGCCAGAGCCCCCTTCGGACAGACCCGCGGGCCGCTGACGCATATGTGCGGCATCGCCGGCGTCTGGGACCAGCGTGGCCGGCGCACGGCGCCACTCGCCGATAGCGTGGCGGCCATGATCGCGACCCTCGTTCACCGCGGCCCCGACGGCGCCGGCAACTGGACCGACGAGGAGGCCGGCATCGGGCTGGGCCAGCGGCGCCTCGCCGTCGTCGATCTCTCGGACTCCGGCCGGCAGCCCATGGCCAGCCACTGCGGGCGCTACCTGCTGGTCTACAACGGCGAGGTCTACAACGCCCGCGAACTGGCCGGCGAACTGGAACGGGACGGACGGATCGCCTGGCGCGGCCATTCGGATACCGAGGTGCTGCTGGAGGCCTGCGCCCGCTGGGGCGTCGAGCGGACCCTGCACCGGCTGATCGGCATGTTCGCATTTGCACTCTGGGACCGCGCCGAGCGCCGTCTCACCCTCGTGCGCGACCGCCTGGGCATCAAGCCGCTCTACTGGACGTGCCGCGACGGGCTGGTCCTGTTCGGCTCGGAGCTCAAGGCGCTCATGGCCCATCCCCGGCTGGCCCCGCGCCTCGACCAAAGCGCGCTCGCCGCCTACCTGCGTTACGGCAACGTGCCCTCGCCGCTCTCGATCCTGGAGGGGGTCGCCAAGCTGGCCCCAGGTCACCTGGTCGTGCTCGAAGCGGGCCGCGAGTCGCGGCCGCACGGTTGGTGGGTTCTGCAAGACGTTGCCCGGGCCGGCATCGCGGCGCGGCGGGCCTTCGACGAGGCGGCCGCCGTCGAGCGGCTCGACGCGCTGGTCCGCGATGCTGTTGCGAGACGGCTCATTTCCGACGTGCCTCTCGGCGCCTTCCTGTCCGGCGGGATCGACTCCTCGACCGTCGTCGGCGCCATGCAGGCGGTGTCCGGCGGCCGGGCCAGGACCTTCGCGATCGGTTTTGCCGACTCCGCTTTCGACGAGGCCGGGCACGCCCGCGCGGTGGCCGCGCATCTCGGCACCGAGCACGCAGAGCTCTATGTCACTCCCGATGACGCCCGGGCGGTTATCCCCGACCTGCCCGGCTGGTACGACGAGCCCTTCGCCGATTCCTCGCAGATCCCGACCCACCTCGTGTCACGCCTTGCGCGGCGGTCGGTGACGGTCAGCCTGTCCGGCGACGGCGGCGACGAGCTGTTCGGCGGCTATCGGCGCTACCGCTGGATCGATCTGCTGTGGCGCCGGGTCGGCAGCCTGCCCCCGGCGCTGCGCCAGGCCCTGGCCGGCGCCGGGCGCGCCCCGCCGCTTGCGTTCTGGGACCGGCTCGGCGCCGCGCTGCCCGCAGCCCGCCGCTTCGAGCGGTTCGGCGACAAGGTGGACAAGGGCCTCGCCCTGCTCTCCGCGCCCGACGGCGACGCAATGTAT
>CAZDBC010000353.1:0-4097 GCA_964503295.1 uncultured Kiloniellaceae bacterium
TCTTGCCGCAGAAGGAACAGTAGAGGGTGTTCTTGGAGTCGCCGCTGCTCGACTTGGTCATTACGATTCGGCCTCGGGCCTCAGTTTAGCGGGGATCATGTTAGACAAAGGCTTCGTCGCCAGACAATCACATTATCATTCGGCTCACCCCCATGGAGCATCCCTGCCCTGGCCCCGGCCCCGGCTCGCCGGGCAGCGAACCCGCCCGAGTCGTTTCTAAATGCTAGGGTCCGAGGGCTCAACAATTCATTAATCTAAGTCGCCTGCGGCCGATCCGCCAGCCCGGGGCGCCGTCCGGCCGCAGGCGGCTTGCATAAGCCCCCGGCGTCCGGGCCGGAACCGGCGCTTCGGCGGGCCGTCAGGCCGGCTTGGGGCGATCAGGCTCGTCCTTGGCCGGCGTGGCGGCGGCCTCCGGCAGCGGCCGATGGGTGATCACCTCGTCGACCAAGCCGAACTCCTTGGCCTCCTCGGCCGACATGAAGCGGTCGCGCTCCATCGCGTCCTCGATCACCGACAGCTTCTGGCCGGTGTGCCGGGCGTAGAGCTCGTTGAGCCGGGCGCGGGTCCGGATGATCTCGCGGGCGTGGATCTCGATGTCGGTGGCCTGGCCCTGGAAGCCGCCCGAGGGCTGGTGCACCATGATCTTGGCGTTGGGCAGGGAGAAACGCTTGCCCTCCGCACCGGCCATCAGGAGCATCGACCCCGCCGATGCGGCCTGGCCGACGCACACCGTCGAGACCGGGGGCCGGATGTACTGCATGGTGTCATAGATCGCGAAGCCCGAGCTCACGACCCCGCCCGGGGAGTTGATGTAGAACGCGATCTCCTTGGTCGGGTTTTCCGATTCCAGGAAGAGCAACTGGGCGGAGATCAGGGCCGCCAGCCCGTCATGGATGGGTCCGGTCAGAAAGATGATCCGTTCCTTCAGCAGGCGGGAGTAGATGTCGTACGCCCGCTCGCCCCGGCTGGTCTGCTCGACCACCATCGGAACCAGGGTGTTCATGTAGAGATCGTTCGGGTCCTGCATGGTCTTGATCGGGTTCCCTCTTGGCCGCCCGCACACCGGCCGGTGCACGCCGCGGCAAACACAGAAGATTGGCTTTGCGCCGGATGAGCGTCCGGGGCGGCGGTCAGTCCTTGCTTTCGTCCGCGGCGGATCCGGATGCGGCGTCTGCCGCCGCGGCCGGCTCCTTCCTGTCTCCGCCCGACGCCGCCTTGGTCTTGGAGGCCTCGTCCTTGGCCTTCGCCTCGGCAGCGGCGGCCTCCTGTTCCGCCTCCTTTTCGAACTCCTCCGGCGAGAGGTGGCGCTCGCTCACCTTGGCAAGGTCGGCGATGAAGTCGACGACCTTCTCTTCGAAGATAGGCGCGCGCAGGTTGGCAACCAGCTCGGGGTTCTTCTGGTAATAGCCGAGCACCTCGCGTTCCCGGCCCGGGTACTTCTGGGCCTCCTGGATCAGGGCGCGGTTCAACTCGTCCTGGGTCACGTCGATGTTGTTCAGCCGCCCGACCTCCGACAGCAGCAACCCCAGCCGGACCCGCCGCTCGGCGATCGCCCGATACTCTGCCTTGAGCTGCTCCTCGTCCTTGCCCGCATCGTCGGGGTCCGCCTGCCCCTTCTGGCGGTCTTCATCAACCTGCTTCCAGATGGTGTCGAACTCGACGTCGACCAACCCCGCCGGCACCTCGAAGTCGTGGGCTTCGGCCAGTTTGTCGAGCAGTTGCCGCTTGAGCCGCATGCGTGCAATCTGATCGTACTCCCGGCCGAGCTGCTCGCGCACCTTCTCCTTCAGACTATCCAGGTTTTCCTCGCCCAGCGATTGCGCGAAGGCGTCGTCGATCGTCGGCGCAATCGGGGTCCTGATCTCCTTGATCGTGACCTGAAACACGGCCTCCTGGCCGGCAAGCTGGTCGTTCACATACTCCTCCGGGAAGGCCACCTTGACCTCCCGCTGCTCGCCGACCTTCGCCCCGATGAGCTGATCCTCGAAGCCTTCGATGAAGCTGGAGGAGCCGAGCTCGAGATGGTGGTCCTCCGCCTCCATCCCGGGGAAGGCCTCACCGTTGACCGTGCCCTTGAAGTCGATGACCAGCACATCGCCCTTCTGGGCCGGCCGCGCCTCGGTCACCGGCTCGGACTGCTTGCGCGATTCGGCGATGCGCTCGAGCGCCCGCTCGACCTCGGCATCCGGCACGTCGATCTTGATGCGCTCCAGCTCGAGCTGGGAGAAGTCCATCGGCTCGACGTCCGGCATCAGCTCGACGGCGAGCTTGTACTCCAGGTCCTTGCCCTCGTCGAAGGATAGGATCTCGATCTTGGGCTGCATGGCCGGGCGCAGGCCGCGCTCGTTCATGGCCTGACTCGAGCTGTCGTTGACCGCCTGTTCCAGCACCTCGCCCATGACCGAGGCGCCGTAGCGCTTCTTGAGGAGCTGGGTGGGCACCTTGCCGGGGCGGAATCCCGGCAGCTTGACCTGCCCGCTCAGCTCGCGCAGGCGATGGTCGACCTTCTCCTCGATGTCCTTGGCCGAAATGACGACCTTGTATTCGCGCTTGAGGCCCTCGGTGCTTGTCTCTGTCACCTGCATGACGGTCGCGGCCTTTCCTCGTTGTCCCGTGCCTCGCGCATACCGGCCGGCGGCGTGCGCGCCGTGAAGTCGGTCCGGGCACCAGCGGTGGCCCGCACGAGCGCCTGGTGCGGGCGGAGGGACTTGAACCCCCACGGATCGCTCCACTGGTACCTAAAACCAGCGCGTCTACCAGTTCCGCCACGCCCGCGGGGCGCGCGGTGCGGTGTATAGCATCGCGGGCAGGCACGCAACAGCCCGCCCGGGCCCCTCGAAAGGGCCGGTTACCGCGCCTGCGCGCGGTTCCGTCGGCGGATCGTCAGAGGCCGCGCCGGGCCAGGCAGGCGGCGGCGCAGGCGTCCAGGATGGCGTCGCGATCGAGCCCGTAGGCGCGATAGAGATCGGGCAGATCTCCGGACTGCCCGAAGTGCTCGACCCCCAGGCTGCGCACGCTCTGGCCGCGCACCGCGCCGAGCCAGGTCATGCTCGCCGGATGGCCGTCGGTCAGCGTGATCAAGGTGGCGTCGCGGGCCAGCGGGGCGAGCAGGGTCTCGACGTGGGCCCGCGCATCGCGCCGGCCGGCGTCGCGCGCGCGCCACGCCGCCTGCCAGCCGGCGTTGAGACGATCAGCCGAGGTTACGGCAAGCAGACCGGCCTCGGGCAGGTCTTCGGCCAGGGCTTCGTGGGCGGCGATCGCCTCGGGCGCGACCGCGCCGCTGTAGACGATGGCCAGGGGGCTGCCCGCCGCCGGTGGGCGCAGCCAGTAGCCGCCGTCGATCACGGCCCGGCGCTCCGCGGGCCCGAGCTCGCGTTGCGGCTGCTCCAGGGGCCGGGTCGAAAGGCGCAGATAGACCGCCCCGCCCTCGTGATCGCGCAGCCAGTTGTCGTCCCCGCCGCCCTTCCCGTCGCGCTGCAGGTAATCGAAAGACCAGGCCAGGATGCCCGCCAGCTCGTCGACGAAGGCTGGCTCGAAGGCGGCCAGACCGTCCTGGGCCATGCCGATCAGCGGGGTCGCGACCGACTGATGGGCGCCGCCCTCCGGCGCGAGGGTAATGCCCGAAGGCGTCGCCACGACGATGAAGCGCCCGCCCTGATAGCAGGCATAGTTGAGCGCATCCAGGCCGCGCTGGATGAAGGGATCGTAGAGCGTGCCGATCGGCAGCAGACGCACCCCGAACAGCTCATGCGCAAGGCCGAGGGCGCCGAGCAGGATGAACAGATTGTTCTCGGCGATACCCAGCTCTATGTGCTGGCCGTCAGGCGTCATGCGCCAGCGCTGGGCGGAGACCACCTTCTGTTCGTGGAAGACGTCCTCGCGCGGATGGCGGTCGAACAGGCCGCGCCGGTTGACGAAGCCGCCGAGGTTGGTCGAGACGGTGACATCCGGAGACGTGGTCACGAGGCGATCGGCGAGCGCAGAGTCGCTGCGCGCCAAATCGGAGAGGATCCGCCCGAAACCCTCCTGGGTCGACATGCGTTCGGCATGCGGCACCGGAAAGTCCGCCGGCAGGGGCACGGCGGGCGCCTGCGTGC
>CAZDBC010000354.1:0-757 GCA_964503295.1 uncultured Kiloniellaceae bacterium
TGAATCCCAAGAACAAGAGGAGCGCCTAGCCCATGGCCGCGGAAACCCAGACCCTCGACGACCTCAGCAAGCTGGGCGAGGCGACCGGCGTGACACCCGAGGCGGGGCCCGAGCTGCCCGAGCCTAAGCGCGACGCCCAGGGCCGCTCCTATGCCACCGGAAAGCGCAAGGATGCCGTCGCGCGCGTCTGGATCAAGCCGGGCAACGGCCGGATCATGGTCAACGGGCGCGACCAGGAGAGCTATTTCGCCCGGCCGGTCCTGCGCATGGTGATCGGCCAGCCGTTTCTGGTTGCCAACCGGACCAACCAGTTCGACGTGGTCTGCACGGTCACCGGCGGCGGCCTGTCCGGCCAGGCCGGCGCGGTGCGTCACGGCATCGCCAAGGCGCTCACCCTCTACGAGCCGGAGTTGCGCCCGATCCTGAAGCAGGGCGGCTTCCTGACCCGCGACGCGCGCGTGGTCGAGCGCAAGAAGTACGGCAAGGCGAAGGCGCGCCGCAGCTTCCAGTTCTCCAAGCGCTGATCCGGCGCAGCGCTTGCGATCGACGACCAGGGGCCGCCGGATGGCGGCCCTTTCGTTTTGCGGGCCACGAGGTGCCCGGCGAATTGGGAAGGGACAGGCATGACAGACCAGTCGCACGACAAGATCAGGATCGGCGTCTCGACCCGTGCGAGGCGCAATTGCCGCAGCACCTCGTGACCCATCATGTCGGGAAGGCCCAGATCGAGCAGGATCAGGTCGTAATCATAGAGCTT
>CAZDBC010000354.1:767-4078 GCA_964503295.1 uncultured Kiloniellaceae bacterium
GGCGCTTCGGGCTACACCGGCGCCGACCTGGTGCGCCTGCTGGCCGGCCATCCCGACGCCGACCTGCGACTGCTGACCGCGAATGCCCAGGCCGGGCGCGCCATGGCCGAGGTCTATCCCCACCTGGGCGGGCTCGACCTGCCGGCGCTGATCAAGGCCGAGGACGCCGACTGGTCGCAGGTCGACCTCGTCTTCTGCGGCCTGCCCCACGGCACCACGCAGGAGCTGATCGCCGCCCTGCCCGGGACGGTCAATGTGATCGATCTCTCGGCCGACTTCAGGCTGCGCGACGTCGACAGCTATGCCCAATGGTACGGCCACGAGCATCGCGCTCCGGCGCTGCAGGCGCAGGCGGTCTATGGACTTACCGAGCACTACCGCGAGGCGGTGCGCCCGGCGCGCCTGGTCGCCTGCCCGGGCTGCTATCCGACGGCGGTGCTGCTCGCGCTTCTGCCGCTGGTCGGGGCCGGCGCCGTCGTCGCCGAGGACATCGTCATCGATGCCAAGTCCGGGGCCACGGGGGCGGGCCGCTCCCTGAAGCAGGAGCTGCTGTTCGGCGAGGTCGCGGAAAGCCTGCGGCCCTACGGCATCGCCCGGCACCGCCACGCCCCGGAGATCGAGCAGGAGCTCTCCGCCGTGGCCGGCCGCGCGCTTCTGGTCAACTTCACGCCTCATCTCGTGCCGATGAACCGGGGCGAGCTGGTGACCTGCTATCTGCGCCTCGCCGAGGGAACCTCGGCCGAGGACCTGCGCGCGCTCTTGGCCGAGCGCTACGCCGGCGAGCCCTTCGTGCGCGTGCTGGCAGAGGGCGTTATTCCCGCGACGCGCGACGTACGTGGCTCCAACTCCTGCCTGATCGGCGTCTATGCCGACCGCGTGCCGGGCCGTGCCGTGGTCGTGGCGGTGATCGACAACCTGGTCAAGGGCTCAAGCGGCCAGGCGATCCAGAACATGAACCTGATGTGCGGCCTGCCGGAAACGCGCGGCCTGCTGCAGCAGCCGCTCTCGCCGTAGGGCCCGGGGCGCGCGCTCACCGGGTACAGGTGATCTCCTTGAAGCCGTCGCACACGAACTTGGCGCAGACCTCGCTGGTGCCCAGCAGGACGGTCGGATAGAGACCGCCGATGTTGGGGTCCTGGCTCCACTCGCTGGCCGCGCGGTAGCCCTGGGCCTGGCAGAAGGCGTTGGCCGCCGGCTCTCCGCACTGGCCTTCGGTCAGGCAGTAGTTCAGCCGATAGATGTCCGCGACCGGATAGCGGAAGGTCTGCCGGTTCGGCTGGGGCGGTTCCGGGGCCGGCGCGGGCAGGGCGGCGGTCTGGGCGGCGTCAGGCGCGTCATCTCCCGAGGCCTGACCGGCCGCCGCCGGCACGGCGGCCGTCGTGCCGGCCTCTGCCGGATCCGGCGGCGGTTCCGCAGCCTCCTGCGCCGCGGATTCGCCCGACCGGCCGGCGAGGAAGCCGGAGGTGCCGAATCGGCCCGGCGGATCGTGCCGCAGGCGGGAGGCGGTCTCCGGCCCGCCCAGGACCTGCGGGTGCGCGGGCGGCGGCTCGGTGTAGTAATCGGCCACGCTGCCGCCTTCGTAGCTGATCAGTACGGAGCGCGCGCGATTGCGAAAGTCCTGCTTGGACAGGAGATAGAACAGGCCGCCTTCGCGCGGCCGCGGATAGGTGGCGGGCGTGCCCGTGCAGTTGGGGCCGTCGAACAGCGTCACGCGAATGTTGTGGCTGACGTCGCTGTAGCCCTCGTTGAGCATCTCCGGGAGCATGATGTAGAGCCGGTCGCTGCGCAGGAACTCGAGCTGCAGGGCGGTGTCGCCGGAGATCGCGCCGGAGGTCAGGTCGTGACAACGGCCGCTTTGCGGGGCTTCCGGAATCGGGATGAACAGCCGGTTGAAATAGATGGAAAGAAGCGGGTCGCCGCAGGCCCAGTTCGTATAGGTGCGCCGTTCCATCAGGAGCGCGCCCGGCGGCGGCCCGAGATCGCGCCGGAATACGAGCATCGAGGAATAGACCTGGCTTTCGAAGCCGGGATTGCGGCCCACCGTCGTGGTGGCGCCGAACGCCGGCTCGAAGGTTGCCGTGCGGCCCGTCCACCAGAGGTCCGGGTACTGGCTGCTGCCCACCTCGAGCCCGCAGCGGTTGTCGTGCGATTCGAAGAAGGGCCGCTCGAACAGTGCGATCCCGAGATTGGTGCCGACCAGCGCCGAACCGACGTTGCCGCGCAGCTCGGGGCCGAGATCGGGGACGGACAGGTAGGGCTTCGACGCCGGCAGGCTCCAACTCTGCGACTGGCCGGCGAAGTTCTGGTCCGTGAACAGGATCACTTCGTTCGGGCCAGGCGTCTGCCCGAAAGCCCGCGTGGTATTTGCGAAGGCCAAGGTCGTCGCCAGAAGCGACAGCGCCGCGACCGCCAGAGGCCGGCCGACGGCCCGTTGAAAGTTGCTTGTCATGTCACCCCAGGGCGCAGTGGTCGGTGCGGCATTGCTTGTTGTCTGCCTTGCGTACCAGCTTGCGGGCCGAACCGCCCTCTGGCCGGTGGCCAAGCCGCTGGCCGGCATTGTCACAATGCCTCGGCCTCCGCTCAAGCGCATTTCCTGCTTGATCCGGCTTGAGGGAAGTCTGCGCGCGGCTCAGCTCAGCGCGTCGCGGTAGGCGAAGAGGGCCGGCGTTCCGCCGCTGTGCAGGAATACGACCCGGTCGTCGCGGCTGAAGCGTCCGTCCCGGATCATCCCGATCAGGCCGGCCATGGCCTTGCCGCTGTACACCGGATCGAGAAGCAGGCCTTCGAGCCGGGCCGTCAGCTCGACCGCCTCGTGCATGGCAGCGGTCGGCAGGCCGTAGCCCGGCCCGCCGTAGCCGCCGACCACCTCGACCGCCGCTGCCGCCGGCCGGTCGGCGTGGCCCAGTCGGGCGAGAACCTGTCCGGTCAACTCGGTCACGGCCGATTCTGTCGCCTGCGCGGCGTCTTCGACGTCGATCCCGATCACCCGTGCCGGATGGCCGAGCAGCAGCATGCCGGCTGCGAGGCCGGCCTGGGTCCCGCCGCTGGAGGTCGCCTGCACGACGGCCGCGACGCCGAGGCCGAGATCGGCAAGTTGCTGGGCCAGCTCGAAGGCCGCTGCCGTGTAGCCGAGCGCGCCGATATCGTTCGACCCGCCGGTGGGGACGACGTAGGGCAGTCCGCCTGCGGCGCGAACGGCGGCGGCCCGCTCGGCCACCGCCTCCGTCCGGTCGGTCTCGCCCGGCAGGATTTGCACGCGTGCGCCCAGCAACCGGTCGAGCAGGACGTTCCCGGTGCTCTCGTAGTCCGCC
>CAZDBC010000355.1:0-4053 GCA_964503295.1 uncultured Kiloniellaceae bacterium
GGCGAATGGCCGCGCTCAGGCCGGCAGGCCCGGCACCGACAATGACCACGTCGTAGTCCATGTACTCGCGTTCCACGATCGCTCTCCCTGGCGCTGCGCTCGCCGCGGTCCCGGACGCGGATGCCGAGGCCCCGGCCGATCGTTCCGGTTGTACCTGTCACAAACAGGGGTGCAATGCTAGGCTCGATTCATGCCCAAGCCAGCAGCCAGCGACCAGAAGACGCGCAGGGCGGCGCTGCTCGCCGCCCTGGAGTGGCAGGTCGCTGCCGGCGCCGACCAGGCGATCGGCGAGCAGGCGCTCGATCGCTACGCGCTCGTCGGCTCTCCGACCGCTGCCCCCGCGGCCCGGGCAAGCAAATCGCAGGCACGCCAGTCGCCCCCGGCGCCCACGCGGCCGCCGGAATCACCTCGACCTGCGGCACCGCGCACCGCCGCCTTGCCGCTGCAGTCGGACGAGGCGGCCGTGCGCTCGGCCCGCGAGATCGCGCGCGAAGCCGGCACCGTCACCGAACTGCGTGCGGCGCTGGCCGCCTTCGAGGGTTGCCCGCTGAAGGCGACGGCGACCAACCTCGTGTTCGCCGACGGCAACCCCGAGGCACGGATCATGTTGATCGGCGAAGGCCCGGGCGCGGACGAGGACCGGCAAGGTCTTCCGTTCGTCGGGCGGTCCGGCCAGTTGCTGGATCGCATGCTCGACTGCATCGGCCTGAGCCGGCGCGACAATGCCTACATCTCCAACGTGATCTTCTGGCGCCCCCCGGGGAACCGTACGCCGACCCCCGCGGAGATCGCGGTCTGCCTGCCGTTCGTCGAACGCCACATCGAGCTGGTCGACCCGGCCGTCCTGCTGTTTCTCGGCGGCATCTCGGCCAAGACCCTGCTCGGGCGCAGCGAGGGCATCCTCAAGCTGCGCGGCCGCTGGGCCGGCTACCAGCACGTCGGCCTGTCGCACCCGATTCCGGCCCTGCCGACGCTGCATCCGGCCTATCTCCTGCGCCAGCCGGCCCAGAAGCGGCTCGCCTGGCGCGACCTGCTGTCGGTCCAGGACAAGCTCCGTGAGCTCGGTCTGGCGCCGCCGCGACCGGCACCGGAAAGCGCGGCAGCCGGCTGAGCGCTCACATCTCGGACTTGAAGTCCTCGTACTTGCCGCCGGGTTCGCGCGGAATCTCGTCGAGATAGACGAAGCTCAAGCTGAAATGGCTGCCGACCCCCTCGCGGACGAGGTCGCCCAGCCGAGCCTCCTCCCGACCCGTCAGCGGCCGCTCCACAGCGAGCCGCACCTCGATCCGCTCCAGGCTCTTTTGCACGATCTGGAACTGGCTGACCGGGGCGACGTCGCGGTAGCGGGTCTCGTTGAGCCGCGGACCGACCCGCCGGCCGTCGGGCAGGGTCAGCAGATTGCGGTTACGCCCGAGGATCCGCCGCAGGACCGGCAGCCCGCGCCCGCAGGAACAGGGCTCGCCGGGCTCGGCGAAGTCGCCGAGCACATAGCGCAACAGCGGCATGGCGAAGTTGTGCAGGGGCGTCACCACGACACGGCCGAGGCCGCCCGGCGGACAGGGTGCGCCGGCCTCGTCGATCACCTCCACGAGGTGAAACTCGGACTGCAGGTGATAAAGCTCCTGCTCAGGACACTGCAGCGCCAGATAGCCGATCTCCTGGGCGCTGTAGCCGTCGCGAATCGTCACGCCCCAGACCTCGCGGCAGAGCGCGCGCAAGGCCGGGCTGACCAGGCCGCCGACGGTCTCGACGCTGCGCAGGCGGGCCGGGCGCGCTCCGCGCCGGCGCGCCAGCTCGAGCACACCGGCGAGGGAGCTGGGATAGCTCAGCAGGTAATCGGGATCCTCGCGCAGCAGCCAGTCGAGCTTCTGCTCGTCCGGCGCGTTGACGCTCATGAGGGTCGCCGGGCCGGTCCGGTAGACCAGCGCGGTCGACTGGCCCCACTGAGGAAGCGGCTTTCCTTCGGGCCGAACAGCTTCGGGGTCGTCGCTGGCCCGCACGATGGCCAGCTTCCCGGACAGGTCCGGCCGATGCCAGTAGACGTGGCGCAGCGTTCCCGCATGCCAAAAAAATCCGGCCAGGCCGCTCGAAACCACGGTGACCGGCCTGCCTGTCGACCCCGACGAGGTGCTGCTGCCGAGCGAACCGTGACCGGAGGGCATGCTTCGCGCGCGCAGGGCCTCGCCCGACCGCTGGACATCCGCGCGTTCGAGCAGCGGGATGCGTTGCCAGATCTCCTCGGTCAGCGGCTTGTCGGGCCGGAAGCCGGCGGCTGCGAGGCGCTGACGGTAGAAGGGCACCTGTTCCATGCAGTGTACGAGGAGGCCATGCAGCTGACGCAGTTGCTGCGCGCGCAGGACGTCCGGCGGCCACCACTCGCTGGCCGCCAGTTGGTGCTGGAGCGCCAGCATGGTCGCAGCCTGTCCGCCCGGCAGCGCCGGCCAGAGCAGGCCGGGAACAGTCGACTTCGGCAGATCGATTCGCATACACCCCCGCTGGCGCCCTTCATGAGCCCGCCCGGCCCGCGGACATTCTAGACGGCCTGCGCGCGACCCGACAGCGCCGGGCCGAGCGGATCGCAGCGGCGCCGCCGCTACTGGCCACACACTTTTCACGGCTCGGGGCCGGCCGGGCCACACCTCCTTAAATCCGGCTTAAGCTTGGCTCTGCTGTTATTGCGGGCGCCCGGGAGATCGCCTACCGTGACCGAAAACGGGGGGATAAAGCCTCTTGGTACGCCATCCGCCAGGCGCGGTCGCCTTCGTTGGCCGCTGCATAGTCTGCTTTGCGATCGTCCTGCTGACATCGCTGCTTGCCGCCCCGCCGGCCCGTGCCGAAGGCGGCGTGGGCCTGCCGCGCGTCCTGTCGGCCGACGACGAGCGCCTCTACCGGCGCATATTCGAACGCCAGGAGGCCGGCGACTGGCCGGCGGCCGATCGGGCCATCGACCAGCTCGCCGACCGCCGGCTGCTCGGTCACGTTCTCGCCCAGCGTTATCTGCACCCGACGGCCTATCGCTCGAAATACGTCGAGTTGCGCGACTGGCTGGCGAACTACGCCGACCATCCGCAGGCCGAGCGCATTCATCGCCTGGCGCTCAAGCGCCGGCCCGCCAATCACCGCTATCCCAATCCGCCGGATGACGGCGAAGGCCTGCGCATCGGAGCGGGCGGCGCCATCGCCACCTACCGCTACCGCTCGCCACGCCAGCGCAGCGCCGCCGAACGGCGCGAGGTGCGGCGCATAAAGGCGCTGGTCGCGCGCAACGTAATGCGCACGCGCCTGACGATCACCGAGGACTACCTGGCCAGCGACAAGGTCACCCGGCTGCTCGACAGAGTCGAGCTCGACGAGGGTCTCGCCAGGGTCGCTCACGGCTGGTTCCACTACGGCGACGCGGAAAAGGCCTATGCCCTCGCCGACGCGGCCGCCAGACGCTCCGGCGAACACCTGCCGCTGGCGCACTGGACTGCGGGCCTCGCCGCCTGGCGCCTCGGCCGCCTGGACGAGGCGGCCGGGCACTTCGAACGACTCGCCGAGTCGGAGCGGGTGTCGGCCTGGAACCGCACCGCCGGCGCCTACTGGGCGGCGCGGGCCCACCTGCGCCAGCGTCGGCCTGACGAAATGAGTCGCTGGCTGCGTCTCGCCGCCGAGCATCCGCGCACTTTCTACGGCCTGCTCGCGGGGCGGGCGCTCGGCATGACGGTCGAGTTCGATTTCGGCCGTCGCGAGCTCACGCCCGACCTGCTGGCGCGGCTCGAAGGTGCGCCCGCCGCGCGCCGCGCACTGGCGCTCTTGCAGGTGGACCAGCGCAGCCTGGCCGAGCGCGAGTTGGCCGATTTTCCCGGCTGGGCGGAACCGCACCTGTCCGAGGCGCTAGTGGCGCTCGCCGAACGCGGCGGTTTGCCGAGCCTTGCCTTCCGCATGGGCCGGCTGCTGGCGCAACAGAAAGGTGCCCGCGAGGCCGGGCGCGCGCTCGATGCCGCGCTTTATCCGATTCCGCCCTGGCGGCCGGCAGAAGGCTTCAAGGTCGACCGGGCCCTGCTCTATGCC
>CAZDBC010000356.1:0-4048 GCA_964503295.1 uncultured Kiloniellaceae bacterium
TCCATGCCATGGTCGTCGACCCCCTGTCCTGGACCATCCTGCGTGCGATAACCGGGTTCTGTCTGGCCGGGCTCTACACCACGATAGAGAGCTGGTTGAACGCCAAGGCCGGCAATGTCCATCGTGGCCAGATCTTTTCGATTTACATGGTCATCAACTACTCGGCCATCACCGTTGGGCAGTTGATGCTGGCTGGACTTCCGGCGCAGACCTTCGTGCCCTTCGCGATCGTCGCGATCTGCCTGTCGCTTGCCCTCGTGCCGGTCTCCTTGACCAGTTCCAGCGCGCCGACCGAGATGGCAGCGGTGCGACTGCGCCTGAAGTATCTCTATGGCATATCGCCCCTCGGGGTCGTCGGCTGTCTGACGGTCGGCTTGGTCAACGGGGCGTTCTGGAGCCTGGCACCCGTCTTCGCGCAGAAGCAACTGGGCGCGGTCACCGACGTCGCCTTGTTCATGAGCGCGGCCGTGGTCGGCGGCGCCGTCGCGCAGTTTCCGCTCGGACGCTGGTCCGACCGCACCGACCGACGTCGTGTGATCGTCGCGACCTCGGTGGCCGGGGCCATCGCCTGCGCCGCGGTCGTGGCCGTCGGGGATTACGACCGCAACCTGCTGATCCTGCTCGCCGTTCTGGTCGGTAGCTGTATCTTCACCGTCTATTCGCTCTGCGTGGCCCACGCCAACGACTTCGCGGCACCGGAAGACTTTGTCGAGGTCAGCAGCGGCCTGCTGCTGACCTTCGGCGTCGGCGCTTCGCTCGGACCGCTTCTGGCCTCCTCCCTGATGGAGGCGGTCGGCTCGTTCGGCGTCTTCATGTTCATGGGCCTGCTGCAGCTGGCCTTCGCCGGCTACGCGGTCCTGCGCATGCGCCGACGCGAGCCGGCGCCGGAGGCCGAGCGGACCGATTTCGTCGATGTGCCGCGGACCACGCCTGTCGTATTCGAACTCGATCCGCGCTCGCCGGACAGTCCCGAGGCGACACCGGGCGAGACGGCCAGAGCCGACGAGACCGAGGGCATTCCGCCCGCCGGATGAGGGGAAGTCTTCAGGCCGGCGGCCGTGGTCTGGCACGGTCGCCGAGCCGGGCACTCAGGTGGGCGAGGGACATTCGGGTCAGGTCGCTGCCGATCTCGGCGCACACCAGTCGAAGACAGGCTGGTGTCAGGCTGGCGTGGAGCTCGCCCAGAGCCGGCGGTGGCGCGACCAGAATCAGGCGGTCGTAGGCTTGCGCGCGCCGACCCTGCTCCAGAAGTGCAGCCAACTCTTTAAGAAAACGCCGCTTGCTAAGGGGATGCGGGTCGCTCGCGGGCGCCATGGCGTGGCGTTTGGGCGCGGCGCTCGCGAAGCCGCGTCCCGGTTGATTGCTGAAAATGTCGCGGTTGGGAATCCGGTTGGCCGCACAGCTCCGTGTCGCCACCGGCTCCAGCTCGCGCGCCGAACCTTGGCGGGCGAAGATCTGGGCGCGGGCACCATCGGCGACCAGGACCCAGGTGACGGAATCCGGCATTGATTGTCGCTCCAAGAGATGAAACGCGACAGCGGCCGGCGCCGCTGCTGGACAACGCTAGCAGCGCGCCATTGCCGCGCCTTGATCTGGCGAAAGCCGGCCCGGGCTTCGCTGACAGCTGTTCGAGGCCGACAGCGCTGACCGGCTAGAACAGGAAGCGGTAGACCGGCCGGCCCGCGACGATGGTCGCGCGTACCCGGGGCCGTCCGCCGGTGTCGCGATCGACGAGCACGAGATCGGCGCGCCGGCCGGGCGCGATCAGGCCGCGGTCGGAAAGACCGGCCGCCGCCGCCGGATTGGCGGCGACCAGTTGCCAGGCGGCGCCCAGTGGCAGGATGCCGCGGTCGGCGAGGCAAAAAGCCGCGGTCAACTGGGCGGGATAGTAGTAGTCGGAGGCCAGGACCGTGCAGAGACCGGCATCGACCATGGCTGCCGCATCGACCGCGCCGCTGTGGCTGCCGCCGCGGACAATGTTGGGGGCGCCGAACACGACGGCGTCGCCCAGCTCGCGGGCCGCTTGGGCGGCTGCGCGGGTCTCGGGGAATTCGGCGATGTGGCAGCCGAGCTCGTGCAGGGCCAGGCGCTCCTCGGCTGTGCGGTCGTCGTGCGACAGAGTGGCGATGCCGGCGGTGCGCGCGGCTTCGGCGAGCCGAACCAGCGTCGGCGCCACCTCCGGCCGGCGTTGGCGGGTGCGCTCGAGCAGGGCGGCAAAGTCTTCGAGCGACAGGCCCGTGCGCTCCGCGTACTTGGCGCGCTTGTGATCGACCGCGAGGTCGTCGAGCATGTCGTCGGTGTGGTCGTTGAAGGCGAGCAGTCCGATGCGGCCTTCTTCCATCCAGGTCATGACGTCGTCGGCGGCGTCGACGTTGTGCGTCTCGAACCGCAGGTGGAGACGGGTGTCGCAGTGGAGCTCCCTTTGGAGGCGCGCCAACGCCGCCATCATATCGCAGCAGGCCTCGCGGCTGCGCAGGCCCGGCTCCCAGGACAGGGTGACCGCATGGAACGCGGTCGTGATGCCGTTGGCCAGCAGCTGTCGGTCGGTCTCCGCAAGGGCCATTTCGAGCGGAAAATGAACCCTGGGGCGCGGCATGACCTGACGTTCGAAGGCATCGCCGTGCAGGTCGACCATGCCCGGCAGCACGAGAAGGCCGCGGGCATCGATGTGTTCGCCGGTTGCGGGCGCCGCCGTGCCTGGGCGCTCGACGCCGGCAATCATCCCGTCCTCCAGCACCAGTGTCGCTGGCGCGAATGCGCCGTCGGGCAGCAGTACCTCGCCGTTGTGGATCCTGTGTAGCATTGGAGCCCCGGTCCTGCCTTAGTGCTGCCTTTCGCGAGTTCGTGAGTCGCGACTCACGAGCCGCGAAATCGGTACAGACAAGAAAAAGCGTTGTACCCGTTTTCAGGCTTCGCGCCAGTGGCGAAGCCCGAAAGCGGGCACTGGCGAGATGGCCCCCCCGCGCGACGGTTGACCGGGCCGGGTCGGCAAACTTTTGACGAGACGCGGAGCACTGCCAAGAGGCACGGCGCAATTCCTGTTGCTGACCCTTTCCCTGGACGTTTTGTTACACTATAACATGGTCAGCTGCCGGCGCCGGGATCGGCGACCCAACCTCGGCGACCCAACCAAGGCGGCGCCAACGGCCGCGCGGAATTGTCATGTCATCGCCTCACCCAGAGCCTTCGGCCGACGCGGTCCGTCGCACAGCGGACCGCTTGATTGCCGCGCGCGGCATCGGTCTTTGCCGCGACGGCCGCTGGCTGTTGGAGAATGTCGATCTCGATGTCGAATCCGGCGAGATCGTGACCCTGGTCGGCCCCAACGGCGCGGGAAAGACGCTGCTTCTGCGCATTCTGCTCGGCCTGCTTCGGCCCGACCGCGGTACGGTCGAGCGCAAGCAGCGACTTCGCGTCGGTTTCATGCCGCAGCGGTTCCAGGTCGAACGCATCCTGCCGCTCTCGGTCGCGCGCCTCATGACGGCGACCTCCCGTCATTCGCGAGCCCAAGTGGCTGACGCCCTCGAGGAGACGGGGGTTTCGGCCCTGATCGATGCACCGGTTCAGGCCCTTTCCGGCGGCGAGCTGCAGCGGGTCCTGCTTGCCCGCGCGCTTTTGCGGGCGCCGGAGCTCATGGTGCTCGACGAGCCCGTTCAGGGCGTCGACTTCCATGGCGAGGCGGCCCTCTACCAGTTGATTTCGGATATTCGCCGGCGTTACGGCTGCGGCATTCTGCTGGTCTCGCACGACCTGCATGTGGTTATGGCCTCGACCGATCGCGTGGTCTGTCTCAACCGACACGTCTGCTGCACAGGCACGCCGCGCGACGTCGGTCGCCATCCGGCCTATCGCGAGCTGTTCGGTCCACGCGCCCAGGCACTGGCCGTATACGACCACGAACACGATCATGGGCACGACGTCGGCGGCGAGGTGGTGCCCCTTGCCGGCGAATCGGCCGAACAGCCCAGGACCGGTACGGCGTCGGGGCGCGAGCGCTGATGTTGGACGATTTCTTCGTCCGGGCCGTGCTCGCCGGGGCCGGAGTCGC
>CAZDBC010000357.1:0-4048 GCA_964503295.1 uncultured Kiloniellaceae bacterium
AAGCGGGCGTTGTCGATGGTCATGAAGTAGACCAGCTTGCTGTAAGCTTCCGGACCACCGAGATACTCGACCACGCAGACCGCCGCGGTCTGCGCCATGGCCTCGACGATCAGTACCCCCGGCATCACGGGCTGGTTTGGAAAGTGACCCTGGAAGAAGGGCTCGTTGATGGTCACGTTCTTGATGCCGACGCCCCGCTCGTCGCCGAAGATGTCCTCGACCCGATCGATGAGCAGCATGGGATAGCGATGCGGAATCAGTTCCATGATCCGCATGACGTCGACCGTCTTTACGTCCCGGCCCACCGTGGCCACTTGCTCATTCATTCCGCTTGCCCTTCGACTTGATCAAGGCCTGCCATGCTGCGACCAGTCGGAAGAACTGTTTCACCGGCATGGCAGGGCTGCCGACCACGGCCTGCCCGGCCGGGACGTCCCGCATCACGCCGCATTGGGCACCGACTTGTGCCCCCCTTCCGATCCTGAGATGGCCGGCAATGCCGCCCTGGGCCGCCACGACGACGAAATCTTCCAGCTCGCTGCTGCCGGCGACGCCGGACTGGGCGACCAGAACGCAGCCCCTTCCCAGACGAACGTTGTGCCCGATTTGCACCAGATTATCAATTTTCGTCCCCTGCCCGATCACGGTGTCCGGCCCGGCACCGCGATCGATCGTTGCGTTGGCGCCGATCTCGACCCCGTCCTCGATGATCACCCGGCCGAGCTGCGGCACGTCCACATGGCCCTCGGCATCCATGGCAAAGCCGAAGCCGCGGTTGCCGATCCGGACACCGGCATGCAGGTTGCAGTCGGACCCGACCAGGCAGTAGCTCAAGGATGCCCCGATGCCCACCGTGGTACGGTCTCCGATGCGCACCCCCTCGTCGATCACGCAATGCGCACGCAGGCGACAGTTGGAGCCGATCCGCACCCGCGGCCCGACCACGACATAGGCCTCGACCACGCAATCGGCGCCCAACTCGCTGGTCGGATCGATGACGGCCGTCGGATGTATGCCCGCTGGCGGGCGATGCGGCGGATAGAGCGCCCGGGCGAGCCTCGCGTAGCCGCGATAGGGCTTGTCCGTGACCAGCAGGGCCATGCCCTCTGGCGCAGCATCGGCGACGTCGGCGACGACCAGGCAGACACCCGCCCTGCTGGCACGGAACTGGCCGAGATAGCGCCGGTTGTCGAGAAACGAGAGATCCTCCGGCCCCGCCCGGTCGAGCGGCGCCACGTCGCGAATCACGCGCGCCGGATCGTCGGTCGCTCGCAGTTCCGCTCCGGTCAGCCGCGCCGCCTCCGCCAGCGTCAAGGGCTCGGGCTGCCCGAAGAAATTCGGATCGACCATGCGGCCACCTAGTTCTGGAGTGCCGGAATCTCGACCCTGGGCAGGCGTGCATTGAGGCGCTCCAGCGCCTCGTCCGTGATCTCGAGGTCGGTGCGCACCAGGACCACGGTCGCCTTGGCCAGCACCAGATCGAGCTCGCGTTCGCGCGCGATTTCCTGCGCGACCTCGATCAGCACCCGTTCGACCTGCTGCATGCCGGCGCCGAACTGTTCGTCGAGGTTGCGCTTGCGCTGCTCGATCTCCCGCTGCGCGTCGAGTACCTGCCGCTGCAGCTCGTTCCGCTTCTCGGCGAAGGACTCGGGGCTCAAGACGCTGCGCTGCCGCGCCAGCTCCTGATCGGTCTGGCGGAGCTGCTGTTCCTTGGCGCGCAACTCCTCCTGATAGGCCGCCCGCTGGGCCTCTATGCTCTCTGTGAGCGCCTTGACCGCAGAGGATTCGCGCAGGATCCGCTGCATGTCGATGATCCCGATCGCGGAGGGCGGCGGCGAGTCGGCGGCACGGGCGCTCCAGCCACCGACGACCACGGCCGCCAAGAGAAGCAGCGCGAGAAGGCGCCGGCCTGCCCATCTCTCCTGCGCTGGCGTCATGGCTAGAACTGTGTCCCGAAACTGAAGCTCAGCAGTTCGGTCTCGTCAAAATCCTCTTTCACGACAGCAATGCCCAGATCCAGGACGACCGGGCCGAACGGAGAGTTCCATGAAATGCCGACGCCCACCGACGCGCGCGGCGACGAGGAGTCGTCGACCCTGACGGCGCTGGTATCGCCGTCGAGATCCCAGGCGGCGCCGATATCCGTAAACACCCTGCCACGAACGTCGATATCGGCCGGCAAGCCGAGCGGAAAGCTCATCTCAAGCGTTCCAGTGTAGAAGCTTTTGCCGCCCAGCGCATCGTCGGTATTGGCGTCGCGCGGCCCGACGCCGGCGAATTCAAACCCGCGCAGGTTGGTTCCGCCGATGAAGAAGCGGTCGGACACCCGCGTGTCCTGACCCAGACCGAAGACGTGTCCGACCTCGCCGCGCAAACTGACCGTCAGATCATCCCAAAACGAATGATAGTAGGCGCCACCCGCCGAGTTCTTCAAAAATCGGATGCTGCCGCCGAGCCCCGCCACCTGGTTGTCCGTGCGCAAGACATAGCCCTCGCGGGGGTCGAAGCGCGAATCCCTCGTATCGTAGACCAGATTGTGGCCGACGATCGAGCGCACAGCCGCGCCCTTCTCGCCGACGATGATCAGCGAGGAATCGTCGTCGACGTCCTTGATCTCTTCGCGCTCAAGTGTGTAGCGGATGACCTGGCGCGTGTTCTCCGAAAGCGCATAGCCGGCGCGCAGTGAACCGCCCAGCCGCTCCTCCTCGAAGCTCGACTCGTCGCGTTCGTTCGTGATGCGGAAGAGGTCGAAGCCGGCCGAGAGATTGCGACCGAGAAAATAGGGCTCGGTGAAGCTGAGATCGAGCTCCGAGGCCGAGCCCGCAACCGTCAGACTCAGCCGCAGGTCCTGGCCGCGGCCGAGCAGATTACGCTCCCGGATGCCGACGTTGCCGACCGGGCCGGCCGAGGAGGAGAAGCCTGCGCCGAAGGTCAGGTCACCCGTCGATTGTTCCTCGACGGTCGTCGTGATGACGGTCTTGTCCGGCGTGGATCCGGGTTCGCTTTCCACCGTGACCGTCTCGAAAAAGCCGAGGTTCTCGATGCGCTGGCGCGAGCGGCGCAACTTGGAGGCATTGAAGGCATCGCCCTCGACCAGTCGGAACTCGCGCCTAATCACGCGGTCCAAGGTCCGGGTGTTGCCCTGGATGTTGATGTACTCGACGAAGACCTTGGGGCCTTCCTGGATGTCGAAGGTGATGTCGATGGTGCGGTTCTCACGGTCCCGGTCGGCCCGGGGCCGCACATCGACAAAGGCGTAGCCGAGGTCGCCGACCTTGTCGGTCAGCATCTGGATCGTTTCCTCGACGGCGTCCGCGTCGTACCAGTCGCCGGACTCGATCTCCAGATCGTCGCGCAACTGTTCCGTGTCCAGGTTGCGCAAGGTGGTCTCGATCTCGATGTCGCCGAACCGGTAACGCTCCCCCTCCTCGATCGTGAAGGTGATGATGAAGTTGTCGCGGTCCGGCGTCAGCTCGGCCACCACCGAGACGACCCGAAAGTCGGCATAGCCCTCGCTGAGGTAGAAGCGTCTCAACAGTTCGCGGTCGAAGGTCAGGCGTTCCGGGTCGTAGGTGTCGCTGGTCGAAAAGATCTTCCAGAAGGCCGCCTCGGCGCTGCTGATCTGCTCGCGCAACCGGCTGTCGGAGTAAGCCCGGTTGCCGATGAAGTTGATCGATTGGATGTTGGTGAGCGGCCCTTCGTTGATCTCGAACACCAGGTCGACGCGGTTCTGGTCGAGCTGGATCACCTTGGGCTCCACCGTAGCGGCAAAGCGGCCCGAGCGGCGATAGATCTCCAGGACCCGCTGGGCGTCATTCTGCACCTTGGTCCGGGTGAAGACGACGCGCGGTCGCAGAGAGATCTCGGCCGATAGGGTCTCGTCGTCGATGCGCTCGTTTCCCTCGAAGGCGATGCGGTTGATGATCGGGTTCTCGACCACCGTCACCACCAGCGCGTTGCCCTCCCGGCGCAGCGTGACGTCGGCGAACAGCCCGGTGGCGAAGAGATTCTTGAGAGCGCGATCCAGGCGCGCCGCGTCGAACGGTTC
>CAZDBC010000358.1:0-4038 GCA_964503295.1 uncultured Kiloniellaceae bacterium
TGATCTCTTAAATAGATCAATTATTTGGGCCGGCCGGGCAGCCGCCGGCCTCGCGCGCGGCGTCGATCATCACCTCGGCGAAGGCCCGTTCCTGACGCGCCAGGTGGCAGACCGCGAAATCGAGCGCCGAGAGGCGCGCCTCGGGTGCCGTTCCCACCTGCACCAGGCGGCCGGCCGCGAGGTCCGCCTCGACCAGGACCAGCGGCAGGGTGCCCAGCCCGAAGCCGTCACGCACCAGATGGATCATGGTCGACAGCGAAGCGCTGCCGTGCAGCAGCGGCGTGGGCAGCTCGGGGTCGGCCAGCACGCCCTCGACCTCGCGGTGCGGCAGGGTGCCCTTCGAGAAGGTGACGATCGGGTGGCGCGCGAGTTCGGCCGGGGCGAGCGGGGCCGTCGAGGACAGGAGGCCGGGCGCGGCGAACCAGCCCATGGCGTAGGAGGCGACCGGCACGGTCGCAGCGGCGCTCGGCGCCAGCCTCGTCATGAGCACGGCCACATCGATCGCCTCGTTGGTCAGGTTGGCGGCAAGGGCCGGCGAGGTGTCGACTGAGAGCTCGAGGCGTAGCGCCGGCGCCGCCGCACGCAGGTGCTGCAGCATGGTCGGCAGCAGGGTGTGGACGATGGTCTCGGCGACCCCGATGCGCACCGTCCCGGCATAGCCGGCGCGCGGTGCCAGCTCCCCGGCGATGCGGTCGCGCAGGGCGATCAGGCGCGCGGCCTCCTCGACGAAGCGGCGCCCGGCGGCGGTCAGACGAACCCGGCGGCGGGCACGGTCGAAGATGGCGATGCCGAGGCGGCGTTCGAGCGCAGAGACCCGGCTCGAAACCGCCGACTGCGCAATGCCCAGGTTCTGCGCGGCGGCGCGGAAACCGCCCCGGCGCACGACCTCCAGGATCAGCTCGGCTTCGCGGATATCGAACATCGCCGCTCTTCCGTCGCGGTCGCCGAGGCTAGCACGGCGCGCGGCCGGCGCGCCCGAGCTCAGCGCGCGGGCGCCAGGGCATCGGAGATCAGGCGAAATTTGACGCGCACGTCGCTCGCCTGGCGAAAGAAGGTGATCAGCTCGCGCCAGGGTCTGTTGACGCGCTCGATGCCGGAGATGAAGGCGACCAGCGTACCGAGCTCGGTCTCGCCCTCGATCACCAGATAGCCGCCGATCAGGAGCACCGACAGCGTCGCCAGGTGGGTCAGCAGATTGATCAGCACCTTCATCAGCGCCTTCCAGTGGAAGATGCCCATGCGCAGCCGGTAGATCTCGTCGATGTCGTCCTCCACGGTCTCGCGCGCACGCTGCTGATTCTCGCCTTCATCGCGCGTTTCCGCGACGATCGAGTCGCCGATCTCGCGCAGGCGCTCGACGCGCTGCTTGGCGCGCTTGTTGATAAGGTTTTGCAGCTTGGGCACGAAATAGCTCTGGGGCGCGAACAGTGCCAAGCACACCAGACCCATGAGCGGCTGGACCCAGACCAGGTAGCCAAACACGGTGAACAGCGTGCCGAGCTGCAGCACGGGCACCGAGACGCTTTCCCCGATGAAGCCGCCGAGCGGCTCGACTTCGGCGGCGACCATGCTGACCGCGGTGCCTTCGGCGCTGTGCAGATCCGAGCCTTCCTCGCGCACGCTGTCGCAGTGGATACGTTTGCGCACGCGCCGAATGCTGTTCTCGGCGATCCGGCCGCGTGCGACGTTCATCCAGTACTTGAGACCGCTTTGAAGCAGCACCACGAGGAGATAGAGCGCGCTCAGCCAGATCAGGCTGTCGATCAGCCCTTCCGCGATGGTCTGGTTTACGATGCGCCGCTGCAGCTCGAGCGGCACCATGGTCAGTCCGAAAGCGGCCGCCGAGATCAGGCTGATCTGGATCTGCGCGCGCCCGGTTTCCCGCCAGATGTAGCGGTAGAGGTCCTTCACGGCGAGAGGAGCTCGGCCAGCCCGCCCGGACCGGCATGCGCGGCCGTCGCGGCAAGCCGGTGTCGCCCGCTCAACATCTTCCCCGCAGCAGCAGGCGTCGCAGGTTCTTGGACACCGGCTCCGGCCCGATCCAGAGGTCGAGCAGCACTTCGACCAGCCGCCCGTCCGGGTAGGCGGCAACCTCGTCCCCGTTTAGCGCCAGAATCGTGCCCGAGCCGTCGCGGTAAAGCAGCGTGAGCACGTCGCCGGAGCGAACGCTGCGGTAGAGCGCTTCCAGGGTGCGCAGGGTGTCCGCCGGGACTCTGCCGCGCAGACGGTCGTGCCAGGCATAGGGCAGCGCATCGGGGACCGACCCGTCATAGACGACCTTGAGCCAGAGCGCCTTGCTCGTGCGCCGGTTCCGGATCGCCTCGGCGTCGGTCAGCGGTTCGGGCAGATAGAGCGCGAGCGCGTAGACGTCGGCCCAGAGCTGCTCGCGCATGCCGCAGCCGCTGAGCACCAGGTCCTCCTCAAACGCGGCAATGCGGTCGGGCAGGTCGATCCCTTCGAGGTCGCCGGCCATGGCACGGTCCGCCGGGCCGGACAGTGTCCCGGCCAGGAGAAGGAGTCCGAAGAGAAGGGTCTTGCGCGGTGTCACGTCATCTTACGCACGCTGCGCGGCCCGAAGATCAGCCAGGCGATGAAACCGATGACGGGCAGAATCAGGATCACCAGCACCCACACCACCTTGCCGCCGGTCGAAGCGGCACTGCCGACCACGTTGACGATGGCCCAGACGTCGAGGATCAGGATGATGAGGCCGAGCAGGCCCCCGACTTCTATGCCCATGACATGTCACTCCGCGTGGTCGAGAATTGACAGGCGCTGCGCCCCACGGCTCCGAACCCGCGCGCAAGCTCGAAAACAGCGGGTAGCATCGCCCGCACGCCCCCGCAAGCCCGGCACTTCGTTCGCGCCACGCCGGCAGGCTTTTGATCGCGCTCGCCACTTGGCGAGCGCTACTCTTGGAACGATAGAAACGGGCGGGCGTTCGGCCGTCAAAGCCGTGGCCGGCATGCGGCGAGCAAGACTTTGCCCGTTCGCCGGCCGCCGCAATCGTCTTTGGTGACCCGCAATGGCCAACGATTTCCGCTCGGTGAAAAAGCGGCTGCGCGATGCCGCCAGTTACGTCGATCCCGCCCCCGACGTCTGCGACCGGCTGCAGTATCCGCTGGAGTCTCTCGCGGCCTCCCTCTACGTACGGATGGACGACGGCAGTCTGCGCATCTTCAAGGCTTGGCGGACGCGTTATGACGTGACGCGCGGCCCCAGCAAGGGCGGCGTGCGCTTCCACCCCTCCGTCTGCCTCGACGAGGTCATGTCGCTGGCGTTCTGGATGACCTTCAAGTGCGCCGTGGCCGACCTGCCCTTCGGCGGCGCCAAGGGCGGCGTGAAGGTCGACACCAAGGAGCTGTCGCCGACCGAGTTGGAGCGCCTGGCGCGCGCCTATATGCGCGCCTTCGCCGGCTTCGCCGGGCCGGAACGGGACATTCTGGCACCCGATCTCTACACCAACGGCATGGTGATGGCCTGGATGGCCGACGAGTATTCCGTGGTCAGCGGCCAGCATCAGCCGGCCGTGGTGACGGGCAAGCCGATCCCGCTGGGCGGCATCGCCGGGCGCGAGAGCGCGACCGGGCAGGGCGGCGCCATCGTCCTGGACCAGCTCGCCGGGCGTCTCGGCCTCGATTCGCCCGAGGACACGCGGGTCGCCTTCCAGGGCTTCGGCAACGCCGCCTATCACTGCGCCCGCCGCCTGCACGATGCCGGCTATCGCATCGTCGGACTGTCCGATTCCGGCGGCACGCTGCTCGACGCGGACGGCCTGGATCCCGAGCGCGTCATGCGCCACAAGCAGGTGCATGGCTCGGTCGCCGCCGGGCACGACGGCGGCGAAAGCTGCACGGGCGATCCGGCGGCGGTGCTGACCTGCGACTGCGATCTGCTGGTGCCGGCGGCGCTCGGCGGACAGATCACCCAGGACAATGCCGATGAGGTGCGCGCCCGCGCCATCCTGGAACTGGCCAACGGGCCGGTGACCCGCGCCGCCGACCGCCGTTTGGCCCAGCGTGGCGTTGCCGTGGTGCC
>CAZDBC010000359.1:0-4023 GCA_964503295.1 uncultured Kiloniellaceae bacterium
CAGGCGCCGCCTGTCCGAGGCCGTCCTGGCCCATCGCCGCGCCCATCCGGACCAGGAGACGCCGCAGTACGCCTACTACCCGCGCAAGTGGCGCGAACCCTACCTGGCGCGCCGGCGCGCGCTCGGCTGGGCGCTTTACCGGCTGGTTGGCATCGCGCGCGGCGACCGGGCGGCCATGCGCGCCCAGCACGACCGCAACTTCCTGTTCTTCGACGCGCCGGTCGGCCTGATCTTCACCATCGACGCCGACCTGGAGCTCGGCAGCTGGCTCGACTACGGCCTCTTCCTGCAGTCGATCATGCTCGCCGCCCGGGCCGAGGGGCTGCACAGCTGCGCCCAGGGCGCCTGGGCCTACCACCACGATATCTTGCGCCGGGCCGTGCCGGTACCCGACGACCAGATGGTCGTCTGCGGCATGGCGCTCGGCTACGCCGACGAGCGCGCGCCCGAGAACGCCCTGCGCAGCACGCGCGAGCCGCTCGATTCGTTCGTGCGCTTCCTGGACGGTTGAGCGCGGCGGCGCCCCTTGCCGTGGCGCGTGGGGCGGGGCATTCTTCGGGGCCTGGCGCCGGCGGGCGCTGTCGTATGCGGGCAGCACGACCGCAGAACCGACGCACAGGAAGACAGGGGAGGGATCGGCAATGAAGAACGAGCGAGGCTTCGGCCGGACGAGCGCCGCTACGGGCGGCACGGGCGCGGCGGGGGGCGTTTCCCGCCGGCGGACGCTGGCCGGGCTCGGCGCTGCGGCCGGTCTCGCGGCCGCAGGGAGCCTGCCGCCGATGCGCCTTGCAGTCGCCGCCCGCAGCAAGGTCAGGCTGGGCATCCTGCTGCCCTACAGCGGCACCTACGCCAGCCTGGGCGAGGCGATCACCAACGGCATGATGCTGGGGCTCGGCGAGGCGGACAACAGGCTGGGCGGGCGCGAGATCGAAATCGTCAAGCTCGACAGCGAGGCCGCGCCGCCCAAGGCCACCGAGCTGACCACCAAGCTGATCAACGCGGAGAAGGTCGATTTCCTGATCGGCCCGGTGCACTCGGGCGTGGCCATGGGCATGGCCAAGATCGCCCGCGAGGAAGGCACCATCACCATCGTGCCCAATGCCGGCGCCGACCAGCTCACCGGCCCCTTGTGCGCGCCCAACATCTTCCGGACCTCCTTCTCGAACTGGCAGCCGTCCTATCCCATGGGCCGGGTCCTGCTCGAGCGGGGCCTCAAGAACGTCGTTCTATGTTATTGGAATTACGGTGCCGGACAGCAGGCAGCCCAGGGCTTCAAGGACGGTTTCGAGCCGAACGGCGGCACCATCGTCAAGGAGATCGGCGTGCCGTTCCCCGACGTCGAGTTCCAGGCGGTCCTGACCGAGATCGCCTCGATCAGGCCCGACGCGGTCTTCGTCTTCTTCGCCGGCGGCGGCGCGGTCAAGTTCGTCAAGGACTACACGGCGGCGGGCCTGCGCGACAGCGTCCCGCTGTTCGGCTCCGGCTTCCTGACCGAGGGCGTGACCGCGGCCCAGGGCGCCGCCGCCGAGGGCCTGCAGACCACGCTGCACTATGCCGACAGCCTGCAGAATCCGGAGAACCTGGCCTTCCGCGCCGCCTATCAGAAGCAGTTCGGCAAGCCGGCCGACGTCTACGCGGTGCAGGGCTACGACACGGCGACGCTGATGAAGATCGGCATGGACGCCGTCGAGGGCGACATGGACGCGCGCGAGGATCTGATCGCGGCCATGGCCGGCGCCAGCTTCGACAGCCCGCGCGGACCCTTCTCCCTGTCGGCGGCGCACAACCCAGTGCAGAACTTCTACCTGCGCGAGGTGCGCAACGGAATCAACGAGGTGATCGGCGTCGCCTACGAGGGGCTGGCCGATCCGGCGAAGGGTTGTTCGATGAGCTGACCTGACGCGACCGGGCCGCTGCCGGTCCGGCCGTCGCCTGCCAGCGGGGTGCGCCGCGCCGCCGGGCCGTGCCCCGTTTTTTCGTCCCCGCGCGCCAATCCAGCCCGAGCCGCCTGCGAGGCCTGCGCAATGGATCCGACCATCTTCCTGATCCAGGTCCTCAACGGCATCCAGTACGGCCTGCTGCTGTTCCTGATCGCCAGTGGCCTGACCCTGGTGTTCGGGATCATGGGCGTGATCAACCTGGCGCACGGCGCCTTCTACATGATCGGCGCCTACCTGGCCTATGCGCTGACCCAATGGAGCGGCAGCCTGCTGCTGGCCATCGCGCTCGGCATTCCGCTCACCGTGCTGCTCGGGCTGATCCTGGAGCGCTGCTTCTTCGCCTTTCTCTACGAGCGCGACCACCTCGACCAGGTGCTTCTCACCTACGGCCTGATCCTGATCGCCGACGAAGTCCAGAGTGTGCTCTGGGGCGACGACCCGCACGGCGTTCCGTTGCCCGCCGCGCTCGATTTCTCGATTCCGCTGACAGAGACCTTGAGCTATCCGGTCTATCGCCTGTTCGTCTCGGCGATCTGTCTTGCCCTGGCCGGGGCCATGTATCTGGTCATCCAGCGCACCCGCCTCGGCATGGCGATCCGCGCCGGCGCGGTCAATCGCGAGATGGTGCAGCTCCTCGGCATCAACATCCGGCTGCTCTACGCGATCGTCTTCGCGGTCGGCATCTCGCTCGCCGCCGTGGCCGGGATGCTGGCCGCACCCATCGAATCGGTCTACCCGGGCATGGGCAACCAGGTGCTGATCATCTGTTTCGTCGTCGTCGTGATCGGCGGCATAGGCTCGATCAAGGGCGCCCTGCTCGGCGCCCTGGCGATCGGCCTGACCGACGTCTTCGGCCAAGTGTTCCTGCCCGAGCTGGCCGGGGTCGCCGTCTATGCCCTCATGGCCGCCGTCTTGATCTGGCGGCCCGCCGGCCTGTTCGGGCGCGCCTGACGCCATGATCGAGCTGCCGGGCCGCCGCGTTCTCGTGTCGCTCCTGCTGCTGGTCGCGCTGCTGGCGGCCGCGCCGGCGTTTGCCGACACCTATTTCCTGAAGCTGCTGACGCGCATCCTCGTGCTGGCCATCTTCGCCATGAGCCTCGATCTGCTGATCGGCTACACCGGTCTGGTCAGCTTCGGGCACGCCGCATTCTTCGGCCTGGCCGCCTACTGCGTCTACTTCGTCTCGCCGGAGTACGGCGCCGCCAGCATCTGGATTGCCCTGCCGGTCAGCCTGGCGGCGAGCGCCTTCGCCGGCCTCGTCATCGGCGCGCTGGTGGTGCGAACGGGCGGCGTCTACTTCATCATGGTGACCCTCGCCTTCGCCCAGGCTCTGTTCTACTTCTTCCACGATTCGGCGGTGGCCGGCGGTTCCGACGGCGCGCTGATCTACGTCAAGCCGAACCTGTCTCTGGCGGGTCTGACCCTGCTCGACTTCGAGAGCCGGCTCACGCTCTACTACGTCTGTCTGGCTCTCCTGATCGGCTGCTATCTGCTCCTCGTGACCATGCTGCGCTCGCCCTTCGGCCAGGTCATTCAGGGCATCAAGTTGAACGAGCGGCGCATGCGCGCGCTCGGCTACGACACCTACCGCTACAAGCTGGCCAGCTTCGTGATCGCCGCCATGCTGGCAGGGCTGGCCGGGTTTCTGTTCGCCGCCATCGACGGCTTCGTGGCGCCCGAGCTCCTGAGCTGGGGCGAGTCCGGCTCGGCCATCATCATGGTCGTTCTCGGCGGCATGGGCACGCTCTTCGGACCCGTTCTGGGCGCGATCGCCTATGTCGGAGTCGAGGAGCTGTTCAAGGATTCCGGCGTCGTCGGCCCGCTGGCCGAGCACTGGCAGATACCGATGGGCGCCTTCGTCATCGCGGTTGTGCTCCTGCTCCGCCGGGGCCTCGCCGGCCTGCTGGTCGCCCCACTGCCGCGATTGCGCAGAGCGCGCCCGATGCCGACGAAGCCGGAAAGAGGCGGCGAGGGGCCGGCCCGCGATGCCTGAGTTCCCTTTGCGCACCGAAGCCTTGTCGAAGCAGTTCGGCGGGCTCGCCGCCGTGCAGGACGTCTCACTGGACTTCGCCGCCGGCGAGGT
>CAZDBC010000360.1:0-3999 GCA_964503295.1 uncultured Kiloniellaceae bacterium
GCTGCCCCCCGGCGAGCGCATTGACGGCCGCAGCCGCGATGGCGCTGCCGCCCAGGCGTCCGCGCAGGGTGACGTAAGGCACGCCGCCGGCGGCGGCGATCAGCGCCTGCTTCGACTCCGCGGCGCCGACGAAGCCGACCGGAAAGCCGAGAATCAGCGCCGGCCGCGGCCAGCCTTCGGCGAGCAGCTCGAGCAGGCGGAAGAGGGCGGTCGGCGCGTTCCCGATGGCGACCACCGCGCCGCCCAGCCAGGGCCGCCAGGCCTCCACCGCCGCCGCCGAGCGCGTCATCCCCCGTGCCGCGGCCCGTTCGGCGACGCCTTCGGCGTTGAGCAGGCAGCGCACGGCGTTGCCGGCCGTCAGGCGGCGGCGCTGGATGCCCTGGGCGACCATCTCGGCATCGACCAGCAGATCGGCGCCGGCCCCCAGCGCGGCCCGGCCGGCCGCGACCGCCCCGTCCGACCAGGCTAGCCGGCCGGCCAGCTCCGGCTGGCCGGCGGCATGGACGATCCGCAGCGCGATATCGTGAAGCTCGGCGGGCAGCCCTTCGAGGTCGACCTCGCGCCGGATCGCCGCGAAGGATGCAGCGGTGATGGCATCGGGATCGCGCAGGTAGTCGAACTCGGGGGTCATGGACGCGCGGCCAAAGGTTGCCTTTGGTGCAGGCACGCCCAGTATCCAGGCTTCTTCATCTTCGACCCGGCGGCGCTCTTCCGTCGTGAGTTCGGGATCGCCGGCGAACAGCGGGGCGAGTTGCCCGGCCTTGTCGAGCCCGGCAAAGTGCTCGGCAAGGGCGGCGACCTGCCCGGCGTCCTTGGGCAGGCCGGCGAGCGGCTTGGGCGCCACCACCGAAGGATAGACTTCGGCCAGCACGAGCTTTGCCGAGGGGTCGTCGCGCAGGCCGGTTTCGAACGGCCAGATGCGTGCCTGCTCGCACAGGCGTGTGTCCTCGCGCAGTTGCCAGACCCGGGGAATGCCGGTCAGCGTCTGGCTGCCCACGGCGCCGGCATAGGCCAGCTTCCAGACCGGCTGGGCGCGCGGCACCCGCCGCTCGCACAGGCGCCGCTCGGCGAGATCGCCAGGTCCGTGCGGCCGGCGGCCCCGGCGCTTGAGATAGGGCCGCTCGGTGCCGTTATGACCCCAGAAAGGAAAGGCCTCGCCGCTGATGCGCCGATTGAGCTGCTCGCCCACATCGAAGCGATTGTTGTCGTTGTCTGGCCGATCCTCGATCAGGGCCGCGAGCCGCGCCCAGGTCGCGCGCCAGGCCGGCGGCGGCAGGCCGAGGCACGCAGCGGTACCCGACGGGAAGCCGAACGGGAAGTCGAAGCCGACCAGCACTCTCCGGCCCTCTCCGATCAGGGCGGCAAGCAGGTCGGTCAGTCGTTCGGTCGCGGCGTCGCGGGTCGGCGGGTTATCGAGGTCGGTCGGCGCGACGCCGCCGGCCCCGTGGCGCAGGCGGGCGATCCAGATCGAATCCCGGCCGGTGCGCGGCACCGCGGCGGCGCTCCAGTCGACCATGACGTAGCAGTCGAAGGCAGGCATGGCGAACAGGAGTCCAAGACGGACGGGCCCGACCCGACCGGACCTCAGCCGGCCGCCGTCTTCTTCAGGCTGCGCGGACCGAGCGGATGGTCGGCATGAGGGTAAGGATGGTGCCCGTGCCCGTGACCATGATCATGGCCATGGTCGTGCCCGTGGCTGTGCCCGTGCCCGTGGCTGTGAGCTTGCCCGTGCCCGTGCCCGTGGCTGTGAGCTTGCCCATGATCATGATGATGGTGGTGGTCGTGACCATGGTCATGACCGCCGTCGCCGGTCCCGACACCCTCCACGTGATGGTGGTGGCTTTCCTGGCGCAGGCCGACCTCGTCTTCGAAGCCAAGCGCCTGTTCCCGGTACTTGCACAGCTGGCAGTTCATGTTGTTGGTGCCGGCCAGGATTTCCTCCAGCCGCGCCTCGAAGGTCTGGACGACCAGTGGGTGGTCGTTGAGGTAGGGCGCCTTGACGAACTCGATTTCCGGATGTCGCGCGGCGACCCGGTCGGTGGCGTCGTAGATGCGCTCCACCAGGATCCCGGTGAAGAGGAAGTAGGGAAAGACCACGATGCGCTTGAAGCCGAGCCGGGTGGCATGCTCCAGCGCCGGCTCGACCAGCGGGAAGGTGACGCCAGAATAGGCGGTCTCGCCCCAGCCGAAGCCGAGTCCTTCCCACAGGAGGCGCATCACCTTGGCGACGTTGGAGTTGGCATCGGGGTCGGAGGCGCCGCGTCCGACGACCATCAGGAGGCTGTCGTGCAGGCCCACGTCGCCGCCGGCCCCGGCCAGGGCTTCGCCCACCCTCTCGCCGGCGGCGCGCACCATCTTGAGGTCGATGCCGAGCTCGCGCCCGTAGCGGATGGTCAGGCTGGGGTGCTCCGCCTGATAGCGGTTGAGCACCGAGGGGATGTCGTTCTTGGCATGGCCGGCGGCGAACAGCATGCCGGGCACCGCGAGGATCTCGTCGCAGCCGACGGCACGCAGCCGGTCGAGCCCGTCACGGATGACCGGCTTGGCGAACTCCAGGTAGCCATATTCGAGCGGGTACTGGGGCAGGCGGTCGCGCAGACGGTCGGCCAAGGCGGCGAACTGCTCGACGGCGGTTCGGCTGCGGCTGCCGTGGCCGCACAGCATCACTCCGATGGTCACAGCGCTAGACTCCCCTGTCCGTGATCATGCCTGCAATTCCGCGAGGATGGCGCAGCAGGTCTGCCTTGCCAACCGATTCCGGGGCTTCTTAGGCTGCGGCAACCGCTCGTGCGCGAACGCAGGAGGATGCTGTAATGGCCCGCAACACTGCGTGATTTGGCGCAGCCGGCGGCACTGTGACAAGCTGACCATTCGTCGCGGCCCTTGTCTTTCGGCACGGTGCCGGCTTTGACTATGCGCGCCATTTCTCCGCAAGCAGTGGGGCCCCCTTTGAGCAGTTCGGTCGATCCTACCCCCCTTGCCGTCGTCGTGCTGGCCGCCGGCCTCGGCACGCGGATGAAGTCGGCGGTTCCCAAGGTGCTCCACCGGGTTGCCGGCCAGACCCTGCTCGGCCACGTGCTCGGCAGTCTGGAGACGTTGGGCGCCGAGCCCGTGGTGGTCGTGATCGGGCCGGACATGGCGGCGGTGGCCGAAGCGGCGACGCCACATGCCACGGTGATCCAGCGGGAGCGGCTGGGGACCGGCCATGCCGTGGCCTGCGCACGCGAGGCGCTGGCCGACTTTCTCGCCGGACCGGGCGACCTGCTCGTGGTCTACGGCGATACGCCCCTGCTCACGCCCGACACGCTGCAGCGCATGCGCGCGGCGCGGGCCGGGGAGGATCCCCCGATCCTGGTCGGTCTCGCGTTCCGGCCGGCTGACCCGGCCCGCTACGGCCGCGTGATGCTCGACGATGCCGGGAATGTCGAGGGCATCGTCGAATTCGCGGACGCCGACGCGGATGCGCGTGCCATCGACCTGTGCAACGGCGGGATCCTGCTCGGGGATGCGCGGCGCCTGTTCGAGCTGGTCGAGGCGCTCGACAACGCGAACGCCAAGCGGGAGTACTACCTGACCGACGTCTACCGTGACGCCCGGGCACGCGGCTGGCGGGCGGTCATGATCGAGACCGATCCCGACGAAGTGATGGGGGTCGATTCCCGGGCCCAGCTTGCCGCCGCGGAAGCGATCATGCAGCGCCGTCTGCGCCAGCAGGCCTTGGAGGCCGGCGTGACCCTGGTCGACCCGGGCAGCGTCTGGCTCTCCGTCGACACGAGGCTGGGGCGCGACGTGGTGATCCAGCCGCAGGTCTTCATCGGGCCGGGCACCCACATCGGCGACGGGGCCGAGATTCGCGCCTTCAGCCACATCGAGGGCGCCGACATCGCCGAGGGGGCGGTCGTCGGGCCCTTTGCCCGACTGCGCCCGGGTGCTCGACTCGGTTCCGGGGCCCACGTCGGCAACTTCGTCGAGGTCAAGAACGCCAGCCTGGGCGCCGGC
>CAZDBC010000361.1:0-3989 GCA_964503295.1 uncultured Kiloniellaceae bacterium
GACCCGCCAGCCGGTCAGCAGGCCGGGCATGGCGCCGGCGATGAACATCTCGGTGATGGAGACGTTCGCGACTACGCCGTAGATGATCATGGGATTGCTCGGTGGGATCATGATGCCGAGCGTCCCGCCGGTCGAGGCAACGGCGCCGGCGAAGGGTCGCGGATAGCCCTCGCGGACCATGGCGGGAATCATCAAGGTTCCGATGGCGGCAACGGTCGCGGGGCCCGACCCGGACATGGCCGCGAAGAACATGCACGACAGGATGGTCACGCAGGCGAAGCCGCCGGCCAGATGACCCACCATGGCCGTCGCCAGGCGAATGAGGCGGGCCGACAGGCCGCCGTACTCCATCAGGTAGCCCGCAAGCACGAAGAAGGGTACGGCGATCAGCGGAAAGGAGTCGGTCGCGTTGTACGTGGTCTGCGGCAGAAAGACCGGCGGGATGCCGCGGACATATAGCAGGATCAGCGTGGCCGCGCCGAGCGCGTGCGCGATGGGCACGCCGAGCAGTATCAAAATGGTCAGCGAACCGAAGAGAAGCGTCGTGACGTCGAGCGTCGCCAGCCACTCAATCATCGGCGGCCGTCTCGCCTGATCGCGTTCGCCAGCCCGCGACGAGCCGCGCCGCTTGCAGCCCGAAGCTGATCGGCATGATCCCGTACGGCCAGGCCATGGACAGGCCGGTCGACTGCAGCCGGAACTCGAACCTTATGGTCGAGGCAACGAGTTGTGCGCCGTGCCAGGCCGCCGCGATGCAGAAGATCAACAGCAGGAACTCGCCCAGCAGAGCGGCGTAGGGTCTCAGTGCCTTAGGCAGCAGCAAAAAGCCGGCGGTTACGCGGATGTGCAGCTTGCGCTGCATGCCAACGATCGCGCCGAGAAAGATCGCCCAGACGAAGAGAATGCGGGCGATCTCCTCCATCCAGCTGTAGCCGAGATCAAACACGAAGCGAAGGATGACCTGGGCGAACAGAATAACGCCGAGGCTCCCGAGGCAGCCGACGGCCAGGTACTCCTCAGCCCGATTCAGATGACGCAGCATAGGCAGCGCCCCGCCGACTCAAAGGAGATTGTCCGCAGGAACGGAGGCGGGGTGCCCGGAGATCCGAGCACCCCCAGGCAGTCAACAGTCGTTCTGCAGAGCCGCGATCTTGTTCAGGAGATCCTCGCCGAACCTTTCCCGCGCGTCCTCGAACAGCGGGGTCAGCTTCTCGCGGAAGGGGTCGAGATCCGGGGTGTCGATCTGAACACCCTCCTGCCTCAGGAACGCCTCCGATTCTTCGTTCAGCTTGGCCTCGCTCTTGCGGTTGGCCGCCGTCCCGATCCGGCCGGCCTCGATCAGCAAGGATTGTTGCTCCTCGGGCAGCGACTGGAAGAAGGGCTCGGAGATCAGCAGCACGCCGATGCCGACGGCCGTGTTCGTGAGCGAGACATAGCGCGCCGCCTCGTACCACTTGAAGGTGACGATGCTGGCCAGCGGATTGGCGTCGCCATCGATCACGCCCTGCTGCAGCGCGTTGAAGACCTCCGGGAAGGGCAGCGGCACCGGATTGGCGCCGAGCTGTTTCCAGGTCGCCTCCAGCAGCTTGTCGGGAGCCCGGATCTTCAAGCCGGCCACATCCTCGACGGTCTTGACGGGGCGTACAGTGTTGAACAGATGGCGGCCGCCGAAGGTCGGATAGCCCAGCACCCTGAGGTTTGCCCGTTCCACGAGCTCGCGCGAGAAGTTCTGCCCCACCTCGCTGTCCATGACGTCGAACGAGCATTCGACCGACTTGAAGAGATAGGGAACGGAGAAGACCTGATAGTTCTCGTAGAAGCTGCTGAGATTGCTGGTTGAGACGATCGTTGCCTCCAGCGTCCCCAGCTGGAGGTTCTTGACGCTCTCGACCTCGCCGCCAAGCTGTGCCGACGGATAGAGCTGCACTTCGATGCTGCCGGCCGACCCCTCCTCAACGGCATTCTTGAAGGCCTCGGCGCCGACGTTATAGGGATGTCCCGGCGGCGTGCCGATGTTGAGCTTTATGACCCGGTCCGCCGCCTGCGCGGTCAGGCTGCCGACCAAAAGCAAGGATACGGCCAGTGCGGCAGAGCGATATCCGGCGGACTTTAGTCTTCCTGGTGTCATTCCCATTGCTGATCTCCCTGTTTGTTGGGCCCTCAAGACGTCACTGCGACGCGGGTCAGGCCTCGAGCCCATAGTCGTCCCTGGCCTCGTCGTCCGAGATGTATCCGCGACGGAGGTCCTGGCGAACCAAATCCCTGTCGCGCTCCCGCGGGTTGCCAAATCCGCTGCCCCCCGGCGTGCGGACCTGGATCCAGTCTCCTGCCGCAATTTCATAGCCGCTGCCCTTGGACACGTGCGGCGGGCGCACGACCTCGCCGCTCTGGCAGACCTCGATCTCGGTCAGGGCACCGGGCTTTCCGCCACCCAGCGCATAGGGCGGGAAGCGCCCGTGATCCATCATGAACGAGGCCTTCGCCTGCCCCGACAGCAGTTTGACCCGATAGCTGATGCCCAGCCCGCCGCGATGGCGTCCCGCACCGCCCGAGCCGTCCCGAAGGGAGGCCTCTTCGAACATTACGGGGTAGTGTTGCTCGAGGATCTCGAAGGGCTGCGTTGCCGAAAAGGCGATGGTCGCGCAGGCGTTCGAGTGCCCGTCTCCGGCGTAGTTGCCGCCGTAGCCGCCGCCGCTGAAGTAGTACATGACGAAGTGGCGCCCGCTCTCCGGATCGTAGCCGCCGAGGCTGAAGTTGCCGGCGGTTCCGAAGGCGCCGGCATAGGCCCGTTCGGGCATGGCCTGACCAAGTGCCATCAGGGCGGCTTCCAGGGCGCGCTGCGATCCTTCGGCGGCGGCGCCGGCAACCGGACGGGGGTACTCCGCAAACAGAAACGTGCCTCTCGGCTCGGCGATCTTGATCGGCGCGAAGCAGCCCGCATTCATGGGGACGTCCGGAAACATGTGACGCACGGCGATCAGGATGGCGGAGCGGGTGGTCGCCCAGGGAACATTGAGCGGTCCCTTGCAGGCGGGACTGGACTCCGAAAGGTCGAAATGCAGTTCGGATCCCGAGACGGTCATCTCCAGCGCCACCTTGAGCGGCTCCAGAACCACCCCGTCGCTGTCCATGAACGCCTCGCCGCGGTAGGTGCCGTCGGGCAGATCGGAGATGACCGCGCGCATTTCCTGCTCCGACCGGTCTCTCAGCTCGTTGATCGCCTCTTCGACCACGTCGTCGCCGTAGCGGTCGAGCAGGGCCGAGAGCCGGCGCTCGCCGACGGAGAGCGCCCCGAGCTGCGCCTTGAGATCGCCGACACGCTCTTCCGGAACGCGGCAATTGGCCAGGATCATGTCCAGCAGATCCAGATCCAATTCACCGCGCCGGCAGATTCGAATGGGAGGAATGCGCAAGCCCTCCTGATGGACTTCCGTCGTAGTGCTGGAGAAGCCGCCGGCGACAGAGCCGCCGATATCGGCCCAGTGACCGCAGGTCGCCAGCCAGGCCCAGACCCGGCCATTCCGAAACACCGGCCGGATCAGGCGCACGTCCATCAGATGGGTGCCGCCGAGATAGGGATCGTTGACGATCAGAACGTCGCCCGGCTCGATCGCCCTGACCCGCTTTATGACCGAGCCAACCGTCGCCTGCATGACGCCGGTGAACAGGGGCAGGCCCTTTGCGCCCTGCACGATGATTTCGCCGCTGTCTCGATGGTAGATGCCGTTCGCCCGGTCCATCGCCTCTGAGATGATGGGGGAGAAGGACATCTTCTCTTGCGCGAGGTCCATCTCGCTGGCGACCATCCCGAGGCCGTTGTGGATGACGGAGAGCGTAATCGGATCAAGCGGCATCGCGATTCTCCCGATGCTCGACCCAACGATCGACCGCAATGATCAGGTTGCCCCAAAGGTCCACGGTAAGCTCGTCGTTCGGGCCCACCAGGGTCGTCGTATCCATCTGCTCAACGATAACCGGTCCGCGCAAAA
>CAZDBC010000362.1:0-3972 GCA_964503295.1 uncultured Kiloniellaceae bacterium
ATTCTGAGGGATGAATTTTCCGCTGAACATCACATCCGCGGTGATGGAGAAGCCGCCAGCCAATTTGGAATCGATAATCCCGACATACTGCGCATCAGCATCACCAAATAAGTCGCCAAGCATTTCCGTGCCGCCAACATCGAACGTCAGCGTAATGTCCCTCAGCTCAACAACACTACCATCTGTCTGCGCATCGCGCGCTCGCAGGAGAAGGATGTTGGCGCCCGCTCCGATAGAGCCAAGCGCCGGCCCGTTGCCCGCTCCTATGTCTAAGGATGAGGCGCCACTGCTATCCGACGTGAATGTCACTTGATGAGGATTAAAGCTGCTTTCGTCCCAGTCATACTGAAGGGAATTCGCACTGCCGGTGGGAATGTCGCCAGAGTCGACGACCGAGTACTCCCAGTCGCCGTCCGCCGCGCCGTTGCCCCTGCGCACGTTGCCGCCGCCGACCTTGGCGAAGGAGCTGGCCCCAAATTCCGCGTCGCTGTCGAAAGTGACGATCATGCCGGCCCGGGCGAGGCCCAGCGGCGCGAGACTCATGGCGGCGGCGAGACAAGCGGCCGTGAGCCAGCGGCCTGTAAGCGGCCGGCGATCGCCGGTGCGTGACCGATCCATACCTTGCATCTGCACACCCCGTTGTGCGGCTCCCTCACTGGGAGCTCCTGCTGATTTATGAAGCAAGACCCATGCCTCCGGAGACAAACAACGGAAAAGTCTGAGTTTTCTTGGTTATCGCGCCGGCCGCACGTCCAGCGGTTGTAAAGCTCGTCGACACCATTTCCTCGATAGAAACCCTTCTCTCGGCTTTGCGCCACAGAAAAATCACAGAATTCCGCGCTTTCGCAGGACGAGAGGGGTGCCGCGCCACCTGTAAATCGCAGCGACAGCCGGTCAGACAGGCGGCACGCCAGGCGGGCAGGATGCGGCCGGCCGCGAATAGGCCTCGCCCGCGCCCTGCGGCACCGCCGGCCGTCCGCGCAGGAAGGCCAGCGTCCCGGCCAGGCGGGCGGCATCCCGCCGGGCCTTCGTACCGTTCAGGACCAGCGCGTGGCCGGCCGCCTTGGCGGCATGGCGCAGGGCCGCCCGCAGGCCCAGCCGGCGCGCGACACCGGCCCCGCGGTGCTTGGCCTCGAGGTGGAGCCGCGACCAGGCCTGGTGCCAGTGCTTGCGGCGGCTCATGGCCGCCGACACCGGCGAAGAGGCGCCGCCAAGGTGGCGCGCTCGGGCGGCGGGGACCAGCAGGAGCGAATGACCGGCCCGGCGCAGACGCAGGCAGAGGTCGTCGTCCTCGTAATAGAGGAATATGGCGGGGTCGAAGCCGCCCGCCGCGCGGACGGGCGCAACGCGCAGCAGCATGGCCGCACCGGACAGGTGCCCGACGCAGACCGGCCCCGCGGGCTGGCTGGAGGCTCTGGCCGGCCCGCGGTCGCGCGCGGCATCGTAGAGGCCCCAGCGATGATTCTCGATCAGGCCGCTTCCGGCATCGACGATGGCGGGGGCGAGGACCGCCGCCTCGGGCCAGCGGTCGGCAGCGGCCAACAGAGGCATAAGGGCCGCCGGCTCCATCGCCGCATCCGGGTTGAGCAGCAGAAGGAACTCGGTTTCGGCCCTGGCCAGGGCCTGGTTGCAGGCCCGGCCGAAACCCTGGTTGACCGCGTTAGCGATGATGGCTGCCCGGGGCGCCGCCCGCCGCACGACCGCGAGGGTGCCGTCGGCACTGGCGTTATCGACCACGATGACGGGCAGCTCGCCGGCCAGCGGCGCCAGACAATCGGCGACGACCGCGGCGCTGTCATGGGTCACCACCGCCAGGGTGACGCGCTCGCGAAGCGGGCGGGGGTTCTCGGAACTCGGCACGGGGGGCGCTCGCCAAGAGGATGGGCCGCAACGGGCGCACTGTGGCCGCGAGGCCAAGCGCCTCTATAAGGCAAACGAAGGTCCCGCGCCACGGCCCCGAGGCCGCCTCCCGCAGGAGGCCTATCTGCGGTCGAGGCTTTCGATATAGGCGACCAGCGATTCGATCTCGACCCGGGTCAGGTCGAGGTCGGGCATCGGGGGATGCGGCGCCCACAGCCAGGCGCGCAGGGCTTCGGGACTGAGTTCCGGATCGCGGGCCATGGCGGCGAAGGCAGGCGGCGAGTCGACCGTCGTCTCTGGCGGGCCGGGATCGATCCGGTGGCAGCCGCTGCACCACTGCTCTGCCAGACGGCGGCCCAGTTCCGCATCGGCCGCAGCGGCCGCGGACGCGCCAAGCAGCGCCGCCAGAAGCAGACCGACCTCAACAGCTCTGTTTCTCACCGACCGTACACTCCCTGAACTCGAAGAGATCGTAATCGCTGATGCGGACCGCATCGAAGGTGCGGCCATCGAGACAGTGCACCTTGGCCATCACCAGCCGTTCGCCCCGGACCTCGCGTTCCACGACCTGACTCAGGAACGCCACATCGCAGTTGTGCAGGTCCTGAATCTCGGCCGTCAAGTCCTCTTCCCAGGAGGCCAGTGCCGCCCAGGCGCCGAACACCGCGCCGGCCAGGCCGCACGCCAGAGATGTCCACGCCACGCGGAGCCGCCCGCGGCCATCAGGTCGAGAAGTGATCATGACACAGCCTCGCGCGATTCGCCGCAGGCCACGTTGATCCTCGTCAAGGCGGTGGACGCACAGACCGGAATCATTACATATCGGTGACAAAGACGGTCGGGAGCGCCGCGGCGAACCCCGATCATCGAGTGTGAGGACGAGACCGGCCATGCCCAAGACCATCGAACCGACCGAGCTGCATCGGGCCCTGATCGCCGACGAGGCGATTCTGATCGACATCCGCGAAGCCGACGAGTACGCCCGCGAGCACATCCCGGGTAGCCGGCTGGTGCCTCTTTCCGGCCTTGACGCCGCCGACTTTCCGGAAGCGGGCGACAGAATGATGGTTCTCCACTGCGCCAGCGGAAGCCGGACGGCCATCGCCGCGGCCCGCATTCTGGAACGCGGTTTCCGCGAAGTCTATCAACTCGAGGGCGGACTCGAGGGCTGGAAGGCGGCCGGGTTCGAAACCCGCATCAATCGCAAGATGCCAATCCCGATCCAGCGCCAGGTGCAGATGACGGCCGGCGCGCTGGTCCTGCTCGGACTGCTGCTCGCCTGGCTGGTCTCGCCCTGGTTCGCGCTGCTCAGCGCATTCGTCGGGGGCGGGCTGGTCTTTGCCGGACTGTCGGGGACCTGCACAATGGCACGACTGCTCGCCCAGCTGCCGTACAACCGGCGGGCGCTGGCGGACCGGTAAGTTCGCCGCAGTGCGCCGACTGCCGACAAGGCCGGCACGACCCGGCCATCACAACGAACGAAGGACCCTAAACCGGGTCGAGGGAGGAAGGAAACCTTATGCTTTCGATCGAGGACTGCATCGCGCTCAGCGAGTTGACCGAGGCGGAGATCGACGCGATCGCCGAACATGAGCATATCCCGGAGATCGTGGCGGCCGAGATGGGGCGCTATCTGTTGACCCAGGCGGACGGCGAGATGCGCATCTCGCGCATGATCGCGGACGATATCGAGCGTGCGCGCACCCACGGCGACGTCGTCAAGATCGCGCAATTGAAGATGGTCCTGAAGCACTTCATCGAGACCCATCATCACACCGGCATGCGTCGCTAGAGCCGTGCGGGAGGTGGGCCCTGAGCCTCCGGACAGGCGAATTCGGCGACCAGCGGCGCGTGGTCGGACTCGGACGCTGGCTCCGGCATGCGCTCGCTGCCGGTCGGCTCGTTTAGCGCCTCGTTGTGCAGCTCCATATGACGGTAGCAGGCGAGCAGGCTACGTGAGACCAGGATGTGGTCGAGCATCGCGCCGCGCCCTCTGTAGAGAACCGAATAGCGCCGTGACAGCGGCAGTCCCCGCTCGAGGGGCACCAGGCTGCGGTGGCGCAGCTCGGGATTTCCCGTCTCTTCGACGTCGGCGATCACGGTGCGCAGGGG
>CAZDBC010000363.1:0-2829 GCA_964503295.1 uncultured Kiloniellaceae bacterium
GTCCTCGATGCGGCCGATCAGGGCCTGGACAGCCGGATGATCGATGCACAGCACTGCGAAGCCGTAGAAGGGGATGTTCTCGACGAACTGCTCGAAGGCATCGTGGAGCGCCTCGACCGAGCCGTAGAAATCGAGGTGCTCGGGGTCGATGTTGGTGACCACCGCGATCGTGGCCGGCAACTTGGTGAAGCTGCCGTCGCTCTCGTCGGCCTCGACCACCATCCAGTCGCCGGCACCGAGGCGCGCGTTGGTGCCGTAGGCGTTGATAATGCCGCCGTTGATGACGGTGGGATCGAGGCCGGCATGGTCGAGCAGGGCGGCGATCAGCGAGGTCGTGGTCGTCTTGCCATGAGTGCCGCCGATCGCGACCGACCACTTGAGGCGCATCAGTTCGCCAAGCATTTCGGCGCGGCGCACCACGGGCAAAAAGGCGGCGCGGGCCGCCGCCAGTTCCGGATTGTCCCGCTTGATCGCCGAGGAAATCACCACGACCTTGGCGTTTTCGATGTTTTCCGCCCGATGGCCGATCTCCACCGCGATGCCGAGTTCGCGCAGCCGCCTGACGTTGGCATTGTCGGCGATGTCGCTGCCCTGAACCTGGTAGCCGAGGTTGTGCAGGATTTCGGCGATGCCGCTCATGCCGATCCCGCCGATGCCGACGAAATGGATAAGGCCGATGTCGATAGGCAGCGCGTTCATGCCGCGGCCTCCTGGCGATTGTCGCCGGTCGCACCGTTGCCGTTGCGCGCGCACACCAGATCGGCCAGGCGCAGCGCCGCCCGGTCTTCGGCGAAGGCGCGGGCGGCGTGCGCGGCCTGGGCCAGGATGCCGGGCGCGCCGAGCAGCGAGCGCAGCCGTTCGGCGAGGTCGGCGGCCTGGAGCGTGTCCTGCGGCATGAGCCAGGCGCCACCGGCCTCGGCCAGGGCGCGCGCGTTGACGGTCTGGTGGTCGTCGGTCGCGTAAGGGTAGGGCACAAGGATCGCCGGTCGTCCGGCCGCCGCCAACTCGGCGACCGTGGAGGCGCCGGCCCGGCAGATCACCAGGTGCGCCGCCGCCAAGTGCTCGGGCAAATCGGCAAAGAAGCGCGCCAGGCGGTGGCGCACGCTGCAGCCGTCGTAGCGCGCCGCAACCTCGTTCAGCGCGTCGCCGGGAACCTGCTGCACCACAACAAGCCGCTTGCGCAGATCCTCGGGCAGGCGTGCGATCGCATCGGGCACGGCCGTGTTGAAGATGCGCGCGCCCTGGCTGCCGCCGGTGACCAGCAGGCGGAGATCGCCGTCCTCGGCGGGTTCGCGGTAGCTCTGGCGCCCGATCTCGGCGATCGTCTGGCGCACGGGATTGCCGGTCACCACGACCTTGTGCCGGTCCCGCGGCGCCAGTCGCTCGAGGCGCTTGAACGAGGTGGCGATGGTTTCGGCGCGGCCCGCAAGCAGTCGGTTGGCGCGCCCGAGCAAAGCATTCTGTTCGTGAAGAATGACGCGCAGGCCGAGACGGCTGGCGGCGAACACGGTCGGCACCGAGGGGTACCCGCCGAATCCGATCACCGTATCGATGCCACGATCCTTCAGAGCGCGGCGTGCCTGGATCGTGCCAAAAGCGAGTCGCAGCAGGTTTCCGGCCCGTCTGAGTGGCGCCGTGCCGGCAATGCCTGCGGCGCTGATGAAGCAGGTTTCGACTTCCGCCAAGTCGGAGCCGAAGCCGCCGCCGCGGCGATCGGTAACCAGGGTGACCCGGCAGCCGCGCCGCAGCAGCTCGCGGGCGAGGGCCTCGGCCGGGAACAGGTGCCCGCCGGTGCCGCCGGCCGCAAGCGCAACGCTGTGCGGCGGCGAAGCCTGGCGATCGCGCCGCGCGCTCATTGGCGCACCTCCGTTCCGACGCGGCGGCGGGTCAGCGCCAGCACCATGCCCATTCCGATTGCAAGGGCGAGCAGCGAGGACCCGCCGTAGCTGATGAACGGCAGGGTCATGCCTTTGGTCGGCATGAGATGCAGTGAAGAGGCCATGTTGATGACGGCCTGCAGCCCGAACTGGGCGAGCAGCCCGGTCGCCGCCAGCAACACGAAAGGGCTGGACTCCTGCAGCAGGCGGGCCAGCCCGCGCAACACCACGAAGGCGAACAGGGCGACGATGATCAGGCAGGCGATCAGGCCGAGTTCCTCGCCGGCGACGGCGAAGATGAAATCCGAGTGCGAATCGGGCAGCTGGGCCTTGATGGTGCCTTCGCCCGGCCCGCGTCCGAACAGTCCGCCGTTCATGAAGGCCTCGATCGAGCGCTCGACCTGGTAGCGGTCGCCGGCGGCCGGGTCGAGGAAACTGTCGATGCGGGCGGCGACGTGGGGCAGGAAGAAATAGGCGCCGACCAAGCCGAGCAGGCCGACGATCCCGAGGCCTCCGACCCACAAGAGGGGCAACCCGGCAAGGAAGAGTTGCAGGCCCCAGACCGCGGTCAAGACGAAGGCCTGCCCGACGTCGGGCTGCAGCAGCAGCAGGCTGACCAGCACCAGCCAGCTCCCGAGTGCGATGCGGGTGCCCGGAATCCCTTGTTCGGTCTGGTCGGCCGCGAACATCCAGGCGGCGAAGACGGCGAAGAAAGGCTTCAGGAATTCGGACGGCTGCAGCGACAGGCCGCCGAGCGAAATCCAGCGGGTCGCGCCCTTGATCTCGGTGCCGGTCAGCAGGGTCACGACAAGCAGAACCGTCGTCGCGAGCAGGCCGATCGTCGCCAGGCGCCGAACGCCGCGCGGCGTCAGAAGCGAGATCGCCACCACGACCGCTGCCGCGACCGGCAGGACGACCAGGTGCCGCTTCGCCAGATAGAAACTGTCCAGGC
>CAZDBC010000363.1:2839-3960 GCA_964503295.1 uncultured Kiloniellaceae bacterium
GAAAGAAATAAACCGATGCGCTCGCCGGCGGCGGGCGAGGCTGCCAGAATCAGGACCATGCCGAAGGCCATCAAGGCGATCAGCGCGGCCAGCGTCCAGCGGTCGACCGTCCACCACCAGCGGCCGAGCAGGCTGGTATCGGTGCGGGCGAAGCCGATCACGATGCCAGCTCCCGCGCTTCGGGTTCGCGCCGCTCGCCGGGAAGGCCCTCGACGAGGCGGCGGAAATGCATGCCGCGCTGCTCGAAGTTGTCGTACTGGTCGAAAGAAGCGCAGGCCGGCGACAGCAGCACCACCGCGCCGCGTGGGCCGCCTTGCGAGGCCAGCTCGGCGGCGGCGCGGATCGCCGCTTCGAGATCGCCGCAGCGCGTGAAGGGCAGGCGCCCCTCGAGCATGGCGGCGAAGGCGTCTTGCGCTTCGCCGATCAGGAAGGCATGGGCGACGCGCGGGAAAAAGGGTTCGAGCGCGGAAATATCCTCGCCCTTGGAGCGCCCGCCGGCGATCCAGTAGATCAGGGGATAACAGGCCAGCGCCATGGCGGTCGCGTTGACGTTGGTGGCCTTCGAGTCGTTGACGTAGGTGACGCCGTCGATGCAGGCGATCACCTCCTGGCGGTGGGCGAGCCCGGGGAAGGAGCGCAGGCAGGCTGCGATCACCGGCGGCTGCACGCCGGCTGCCTTGCAGGCGGTATAGGCGGCGGCGGCGTTCTGCCAGTTGTGCAGGCCCGGCAGGCTGATCACCTCCTTGAGGTCGAGCACCTCCGTGGCCTGTCCCTCACTGTCGTCGATCAGAACCCCGTTGCGCGCGTAGATGCCGCCGGGAACGATTCGCTGGCCGGACACCGGCAGCACGATCTGATCGCCGGCGTCACGCAGTTGCTCGAAGATCCCGCGACAGATGTCGTCATCGACCCCGACGACGGCCGAACGTGGCGTCGTCTGCCGGCGGAAGATCTGCCGCTTGGCGGCGATATAACCCTCCAGCCCGCCATGGCGCTCGAGATGGTCGGGGCTGATGTTGAGCAGGACCGCGACATCGAAGGTGATCGAGAAGGTGCGCTCCAACTGGTAGGACGACATCTCGAGCACGTAGATCCCGCCGCTGCCGAGCGGATCGAGCGCC
>CAZDBC010000364.1:0-527 GCA_964503295.1 uncultured Kiloniellaceae bacterium
TTATGGATCGCCGTTACCCTGCTCGACCAGCACTTCGACGACCTGGAGCGGTTGCGCGGGGACCTCGTGGTCGCCACCGGCTCGCCGACCCTCCAGGCGCACGACTGGGGCGAGCGGGATGCCGGGCCGGAGGTGCGCCGCCTCGCGGCGGCTCTGTCCAAGCTGGCCATGGCCCAGCGCCTGGTGAGGGACCACTCCGACGAGCGCCTCGCGGCCGTCGTCGGCGCCGCTGCGGAAGGCCTTATTCTGATCACCGAGACCGGCCTCGTCAGCCTGGTCAATGCCGCTGCCATGCGTCTGGTGGATCCGCAGAAGATCGCTGTCGGGACCAGCGTCTACGCCGGCTTCGACCGCGGCTCGCTGCTCGCCGCGCGGGATGCGGCACGCCGCGCCGGTCGGCCGGTGCGCACCGAGATCGAGACACTGGCCGGCGAGCGGGTCGAGGCCTGCGTCGCCGATCTCGGCGACCACGGCGGGCTGCTGCTCAGCTTTCCGGGGCTCGCCGCGCCCGATCACCAGCCGTCGCT
>CAZDBC010000364.1:537-765 GCA_964503295.1 uncultured Kiloniellaceae bacterium
GCCTGCACGATCAGCCGCCGCCGGCAGAGCCGGTCGGTCCCGAGACGCCGCTCGAGGGGCTGCCGGCGCTGGTCTTGGACAGCGAGACCACGGGCCTTGATGTGCGCAACGACCGGATCGTCTCGCTCGGCGCGGTGCGCGTCCACGGGCGCCGGGTCTATCCCCACGTCAATCTCGACTGGCTGGTCGATCCCGGCATTCCGATTCCGCCGCGGGCGAGCGCGGTGC
>CAZDBC010000364.1:775-3937 GCA_964503295.1 uncultured Kiloniellaceae bacterium
CATGGTCGCCGAGGCGCCGCCGCTGTCGGCCCTGCTGCCGCGGCTCGAGGAACTGCGCGACGGCGCGGTCATTGTCGGGCACAACATCGGCTTCGATCTCACGATTCTTGAGAACGAATGTGCGCGTCACGGGCTTGACTGGCAGGCGCCGCCGTCGCTCGATACCGCCTTGCTGGTCGCGGCGCTCGAGCCCGCGATGACCGAGCTCGACCTGGAGCGTGTCGCCGAACGCTTCGGCGTGGCCATCGAGGGGCGGCACACGGCGCTTGGCGATGCGCTGGTCACCGCCGAGATATTCGTCAGGCTGATCGCGCGTCTGGAGGACAGGGGTATCCGAACCTTCGCCGAGGCCCAGGCCCTGGCCGCCGGCGCGACCCGCCTCAAGGCGCGCCAGCAGGCCGTCGGCTGGCGGCACTGAGCGGCGGAGGGCGGGTCGGTCATGGCGGAGCTCGATCGCGAAGCGCTCGACCGGATCGATTCCTATCCGTTCCGGCATCGGGTCGCCGATCTCATGGTCACGCCGCTGGTCACCGCGGCGGCCGGCGCCGAGTTGCGCGAGGTCGCCGAGCTCTTGCGTCGCGGGCGGACCAGTGCCCTGGTCGTCGATCCCGAAGGAGTGCACGGCGGCCCGGGCATCCTGACCGAACGCGATCTGGTCCACCTGCTGGCCGAACGGGGCGAGGCGGCGCTGCGGGTGACCGCGGGCGAGGCCATGTCGAAGCCGATCGTCGGGGTTCCCGCCAACGCCTATCTGTTCGTGGCGATCGGGCGCATGGCCCGCCTCAAGCTGCGCCATCTGGTCGCCGAGGACGAAAACGGGCGGCCGTGCGGCATGCTGACCGCGCGCACCCTGCTGCGGCAGCGGGCGAGCACGGCCCTGGTGCTGGGCGACGAGGTCGCGGCCGCCGCCGACGCCGCCGGGCTGAAGCGGGTTCAGGATCGCATGCTCGATTTGGCGCAAAGCCTTCTGGCTGAGCAGGTGGCGGCGCCCGACGTGGCGGCGGTCATCTCCGCCGTCCTGCGCGACATCTCCGCGCGCGCCGCCGAGCTCGCGGCGGCGCCGCTCGGTCCGCCGCCGGCGCCCTGGGCCTACCTCGTGCTCGGTTCGGGCGGGCGCGGCGAATCGCTGCTCTCGGCGGACCAGGACAACGCCATCGTGCACGGCGGCACGGCCTCCGACGACGACTGGTACGCGAAGGTGGGGGAGGAGGCTTCCGCGATTCTCGACGCCGCGGGCATCCCCTTCTGCGAGGGCGGCATCATGGCCGCGCGGCCGGCGTGGCGGCACGGCCTCGAAGACTGGTGCCGCACGGTCGATTCCTGGACCGCCCGGGCCGAGGGCGAGAACCTGCTCGCGGTCGACATTTTCTACGACTTCCGCGTGGCCCATGGCGACGTCGCGCTGGCCGAACGGCTGCGCGCCCATGCCATGGAGGCGGCCCGGCGGCCCATGCTGACCCGGATGATGGTCCAGGAACTGGAAGGCAAGGCGGCGCCGATCGGCCTGTTCGGCAATATCCGCACCGGCGAGGGCGACCGGCTGGACCTCAAGCTGCACGGCCTCTTTCCGCTCGTCGCCGGGGTGCGTGCGATGGCCCTCAAGAAGGGTGTCGCCGCGACCTCGACGGCGGCGCGCCTGGAGGCGGTGGCCGAGCTCGGCGTGATCGCCGAGGACGACCGCAGCGGCCTGCTGGAGGCACGCGAGCTCTTTATGTCGTTGATTCTCGAACAACAGATCGCCGACATGCGCGCCGGCGGCACGCCGGGCACAAAGGTGGAGATCGGCCGTCTCTCCCGGCCGCGCAAGCGGCGCCTGAAGGAGGCCCTGCGCCGCGCCGCCGCAATCGCGGTGACCAGCCGCGACGTGGTCGCGCACAGCGACTGAACGGCGAGGTCCGCCCGGCGACGGCCTAATGCCGCGCGTTTGCGCGGCGGCCTTCGATCGGCTAGAACCGCGCGCCCGGCGACCCCATGTAAGGGGCGCCGAAGGGCCGTTCGACCCCGGCCCGACGGACTTCCTCTCAGCGCTGAAGCAGCACGGAGCAGCAATGCCCTCGTACCAGTACATCTATCAGATGGATCGCGTGTCCAAGACCTATCCCGGCGGCAAGCAGGTCTTGAAGGACGTCCATTTGAACTTTCTGCCGGGCGCCAAGATCGGCGTGCTCGGCCTCAACGGGGCGGGCAAGTCCACCCTCATGAAGGTCATGGCCGGCATCGACGGCGAGATCAACGGCGAGGCGCGCGCTGCCGACGGCATCCGCGTCGGCTATCTGCCGCAGGAGCCGCAACTCGACCCGAGCAAGGACGTCGCCGGCAACGTCTATGACGGCGTGGCCGAGATCAAGGCGCTGCTTGAGCGTTTCGAGGAGGTCAGCGCGAAGTTCGCCGAGGTCGACCCGGACGAGATGGACGCTTTGATCGCCGAGCAGGCCGAGCTGCAGGAGAAGATCGACGCCGTCGACGGCTGGGAGCTGGATCGCACGGTGGAGATCGCAATGGACGCCCTGCGCTGCCCGCCGGGCGACGCCGACGTGACCACCCTGTCGGGCGGCGAGCGCCGGCGCGTGGCGCTTTGCCGGCTGCTGCTGCAGAAGCCGGACATGCTGCTGCTCGACGAGCCGACCAACCATTTGGATGCAGAGTCGGTGGCCTGGCTGGAGCGCTACCTGGAAGAGTATCCGGGCACCGTGGTCGCCGTGACCCACGACCGCTACTTCCTCGACAATGTCGCCGGCTGGATCCTCGAGCTTGACCGAGGCCACGGGATCCCCTTCCAGGGCAACTATTCGAGCTGGCTGGAGCAAAAGCAAAAGCGGCTGGCCCAGGAGGAGAAGGCCGAATCGGCCCGCCAGCGTTTCCTCAAGCAGGAGCTCGAATGGGTCCGCCAGGGCGCCAAGGCCCGCCAGGCGAAGTCCAAGGCGCGCCTCCAGGCCTACGAAAGTCTGGCCAGCGAGGCCGCCAACAGGGCGCCGGACCCCGGACGCATCACGATCCCGCCCGGGCCGCGCCTCGGCAACCTGGTGATCGAAGCGGAAGGCATCAGCAAGGCCTTCGGCGACCACCTTCTGATCGACGATCTCAGCTTCAAGGTTCCGCCGGGGGCGATCGTCGGCATCATCGGCCCGAACGGCGCCGGCAAGACCACGCTGTTCCGCATGA
>CAZDBC010000365.1:0-3927 GCA_964503295.1 uncultured Kiloniellaceae bacterium
GTGACGGCTGCGCGGCTTGAGCCGGAGGTCGCACCGCAAGGACGACCGGCACGGCTTCGCACCGGCCCGCATCCAGGCGGCTGGCCGGCAATGCCGAAACGGCGGCAGCATACACCTGTGTCAAGGCTGGCGTATTAGCGTATGTTGTTGAGTTCTGGGGAGCCGTTTGATCAGATTGTTGTCCTGCCGGCGCAACCGCCGGGTCGCAGGACGGCGACGCACAGGTCAGGGAAAAACGCGCCAGCAAGGGAGGTGCGTCGTGGCCGGATGCTACATCGTCAAGTTCTATCGCGAAGTGCCGGGCGGCCCGCGTCGCGTCGGCCAGGTGCTGCTCGACAGGGTCGAGATCCGCCGCGCACGCGACCGCCAGCGCGCAATCGAGGCGGCGATCCTGAAGTTCAAGCGCAAGCGCGCGCTGCAGCGCTGGTCGGGCCTGCCGACCTCGTGCCGCGTCGAGCCGGCCGACAACCAGGACCTGCCGGCCGAGATGGCCATGCCGCAGATGGCGCGCAGGCCTACGGTCCGCAGTGCCGTGCGCGGCGCCGGCGGCTGATTTTCCGTTCGCCCTTTGGGGATTGAGTTGATCGTGGCTGCGGCCGCTCCTTGCGGCATCAGCCGGTCGCCGCGGTGTCGCGCCCCTGCCGGCGCAGCTTGACGAGCTGGCTGATCAGAACGGGCAGCGACAGCACCAGGCCGATGCCGGTCGAAACCAGATTGGGCGCAACGAAGCAGAGCGCTGCGATGCCGAGCAGCAAGCGCGCCAGCGCCCCCATCGGGGCGACCATATAGCCGATCAGGGCGGCGCCGAGCAGGACGATGCCGACGATCGCGCCGCTCACCGTGATGAAGAAGGCCTGCCAGGTGAAGCCCTCGACGATGAACAGCATCGCCGGCGAGTAGACGAAGACCAGCGGCACCAGCGCCTTGGCCGCGGCCAGGCGAAAGGCGGTGTTGCCGGCACGGAACGGATTGGCGCCGGCGATTCCCGCTGCGGCATAGGCGGCCAGCGCCACCGGCGGCGTGATGTCGGCCAGCACGCCGTAGTAGAACACGAAGAAGTGGCTGGCGACCTGCGGCACGCCGAGCAGCGCCAGCGCCGGCGCCGCGATCGACACCAGGATGATGTAGGTCGCCGTGGTCGGGATGCCCGCGCCCATGATGATGCAGGCGACGGCGGTAAAGATCAGGGTCAGGAACAGCGTCAGGTTGACCTCGGCGAGCAGGCCGGTCGGGTCCAGCGCGGTGATCGAGCCGGCGATATCGGCGGCGACCTGGGTCACCATGAAGCTCAGCCGGAAGCCCATGCCGGTCAGGGTCACGACCCCGATGACCACCCCCACGCAGGCCGCCGCCGCGCCGACGCCGAGCGCGTACTGCGAGCCGGTGCGCAGCGCCAGCACGAGATCGCGCAGGCTCATGCGGTTGCGCGGGTTGAGAACGCCGACCACGACGCAGGCGGTGATGCCCCAGACCGCGGCGTAGTTCGGCGTGCGGCCCATGATGATCAGGGTGATCAGGATGCCGAGAGGGATCAGCGTCGGCCAGTTGTCCACCAGAGCACCGGCCAGGCTCGGCATCTCGTCCTCGCGCAGGCCGCGCAGGCCGAGCTTCTTGGCCTCTAGGTGGACCATGACCAGCACGCCGAGGTAGTGCAGCAGCGCCGGCACCAGCGCGGCGAGCAGCACGTCGCGGTAGGGAATCTCCAGGAACTCGACCATGATGAAGGCGGCCGCGCCCATGATCGGCGGCGTGATCTGGCCGCCCGTGCTGGCCGTCGCCTCGACCCCGGCGGCGAAGTGCGAGGGATAGCCGATGCGCTTCATCGCCGGGATGGTCAGCGAGCCGGTCGTCACCGTATTGGCGATCGAGGATCCGGAGATCATGCCGAGCATGGCCGAGGAGAAGATCGAGACCTTGGCCGGCCCGCCGGCGTAACGCCCCGCGATCACCGAGGCGACGTCGATGAACAGCTGGCCGAGTCCGATGCGCGTGGCCAGCACGCCGAACAGAACGAACAGGAAGACGTACTGGGCGACCACGCCGACGGCGATACCGTAGACGCCCTGGTTGGTCATGTAGAGATGGTTGATCAGACCGTCCCAGCTCGCGCCCGGATGCCTGAGCGCGCCCGGCGCCGACTGCCCGAAGATCGCGTAGAGCATGAAGATGCCGACGATGATCGGCAGCGTCGGGCCCATGACCCGGCGCGTCGCCTCCAGGATCAGCAACACCAGCAGCGAGCCCATGACGATGTCGATCGGGTCCGGGTTGCCGACCTTGCGCGACACCAGCTCGGTCGGCAACAGCGGCAGATAGAGCGCGGCAGCCGAGACTGCCAGCGCGCAGATGATGTCGATCAGCGGAATGCCGCCCGGCGCAAGCCAGGTGGAGCGGGCCTCGCCGCGGCGCCAGGCGGAGGCGGTCGCGCCGAACACCAGGAAGATCAGGCTGAGCACCAGCGAGAGGTGCACGCCGCGCAGGATCAGCTCGCGCAGGACGCCGAAGCCCGAGGCGTAGTAGTGGAAGACCGCCAGGGCGACCAGAAGCGTGCCGACGATCCAGTCGGCCGGCCGGGTCATCGGCCGGTGGCGCAACTCCGGGTCGTACTCAGCCTCGAGGCGATGGTGGTCGCTGTCGCTGGTCATGGCGTGTTTGGAACAGCCGCGGCGCGCCGCGGTCGGTGCGATAAGCGAAGGCCGGCGACCCCACGGGCCGCCGGCCATGCTGCTTTCGGCCGTTTATCCGTCTACTTGATCAGGCCGGCTTCCTTGTAGAAGCGCTCCGCACCCTCGTGGAGCGGGATGCCGACACCGGCAAGGGCGGTGTCCGCGGTGACGACCTTGCCCTTGGCGTGCCCGACGTCGAGCAGGCGACGGGTGTTGTCGTTCCACAGCGCCTTGGTGATCTCGTAGATCAGTTCGGGATCCTGCTTGCTGCTGGTGATCCACTGCGCGCCGACGGCCAGCGTCTTGGTCGCCGCAACGCCCTCGTAGGTCCCGGCCGGGATCTCCTCGATCGAGTAGAAGGGGAAGTCCGCGATGAAGGCCTCGGCCTCGGGGCCGGCAATGGGCACCAGGGTGACGTCCAAGCTGGCGGCCAGCTCGGTGATCGCGCCGGCCGGGTAGCCCACGGTGATGAAGAAGGCGTCGAGCTGGCCGTTGCGCATGGCTTCTGCCGCCGGGCCCGGCTTCACGTAGTCGGCATCGACGTCGGATTCGGACAGTCCGTATGCCTCGAGGATCTGGATCGCGTTGACGTAGGTCCCAGAGCCGGCCTCGTCGAGGGAGACACGCTTGCCCTCGAGATCGTGCACCGAATCGATGCCCGCGTCGGCGCGCGCCACCAGATGGATGTGCTCGGGATAGAGCGCCGAGATCGCGCGCAACTCTTCCTTGGGCTCCTGGTCCTCGAACACGCCGGTGCCGGTATAGGCCCAATAGGCCACGTCCGACTGGGCGAAGCCCGAATCGAACAGGCCGGAAATGATGCCGTTGACGTTGTTGACCGAGCCGCGCGATGACTGTGCGACGGCCACCAGGTTCTCAACGCCGCAGCTTCCGCCCTCGGCGCAGGGCCGCGAGCCGGGTGGATTCGAGATGGCGTTGGCGATCGTGCCGCCGAGCGGATAGTAGGTCGCCCCGGTACCGCCGGTGCCGATGGTGAAAAACTTGATGTCCTGAGCCAGCGCGCCGCCGGCCAGTCCGGAGATGGCGACCGCCGTCAAGGCGGCGGTGGTGAATCGACGAAATTGCACGATTCGTTCTCCCTGTAATGTGCCTCTCTTTGATGCGCCACGCGCGACCCGGCCGGAGACTGGGACCCTCTCGCGCGTCGGCGGCCTCCGCCGATTCGTGACCGTCGGACGAGCCGCCCCAGGCGCTGGACTCTGGCCGCTTGCCTTCCGGCTTGTCTAATCCCAAAGCGTCG
>CAZDBC010000366.1:0-3919 GCA_964503295.1 uncultured Kiloniellaceae bacterium
CTTCGGCGCACGCGGCCCGGCGGCCGAAGAGTTCGCCGTCACCCTCGGCGAGGCCCTGCAGACCACCAACGTCCTGCGCGACCTGGCCGAAGACGCCGAACGGGGCCGTCTCTATGTCCCGCGCGACCTTCTGGCCCGCGAAGGCTTGGCCGAGACCGCGCCCGAGGCCCTGCTCGACGACCCCCGGCTCGTGCCGGTCTGTGCCGCGCTGGCGCGCCTGGCGCACGAGCGCTTCGACCGCGTGCGCGAACTGCTCGGCCAATGCGACCGCCGGACACTGCGTCCGGCGATCCTCATGCTGGAGGTCTACACGCGCATCCTCGACCGGCTGGAACGGCGCGGCTGGGACCGTCCGCGCGAACCGGTCAGCCTCGGCCGAGCGACCAAGCTGTGGGTCGCCCTGCGCTATGGCCTGCTGCCGTAGCGCTCCGACCGGCGCGAGGCTGGATTCTTGAGCACCGTCCACATCGTCGGGGCCGGCATTTCCGGACTTGCCTGTGCCGTTCGTCTGGCCCGTGCCGGGCGCCGCGTCGCACTGTACGAGGCGGCTGCGCAGGCCGGCGGGCGCTGCCGCTCCTACCGCGACGCCCGCCTCGACCGCCTGATCGACAACGGCAACCATATCCTCTTGAGCGCCAACCGGGCCGCCCTGGACTACCTGGAGGAGATCGGCGCCGCCGACAGCCTGACCGGGCCGGACGAGGCCATCTTTCCCTTCGTCGACTTGGCGAGCGGCGAGCGCTGGGTCCTGCGCCCCAATGCCGGGCGCCTGCCGTGGTGGATCATGAGTGCCGCGCGCCGCGTGCCCGGCAGCCGACCGATCCACTATCTCGAAGCTCTGCGCCTCGCGACGGCGTCCCCCGGCGCCCGCGTCGCCGACGTCCTCGACCGCGACAGCCCATTGTGGGCGCGCTTCTGGGAGCCGCTCACCGTCGCCGCCCTCAACACGGCACCCGAGGACGCCTCGGCCAGGCTCCTGTGGCAGGTCCTGCGCGAGACCTTCGGCCGCGGCGCGGCCGGCTGCCTGCCGCGCATCGCCCGGGTCGGGCTCGGCGCCGCCTTCGTCGACCCGGCGATCGAACTGCTGCATGCGCGCGGCGCGACCGTAACCTTCAACCGGCGCCTGCGTGCCCTTCGCCTTTCGGGGGACCGGGCCGTGGCGCTCGATTTCGGCGACGGCGAGCTTCCCCTAGCTGCCGGCGACCGGCTCGTCATCGCCCTGCCGCCCACGGCCGCGTCGGCCCTGTTGCCGGACCTGCCGGCGCCGGACGGCAGTTCAGCCATCGTCAACGTCCACATCCGCCTGCCCGGCTGGGCGCTCGACGCCGCCCGCTGCGGTCCCCTGGGCAAGCTCGCCCCCCGGCTCGGCGAGGTGCCGTTTCTCGGCCTAGTCGGCGGCAGCAGCGACTGGCTGTTCCTGCGCGGCGACGTGGCCAGCCTGACCGTCAGCGCCGCTGACAGCCTTGCGGAGCTTCCCGCGGAGACGATCGCGGCGCGCCTCTGGGCCGACACCGCCGAGGCTCTGTCCCTGCCTGCCCCGGCGCCCGGCGACGATCCGCCCGCGATCCGCGTGATCAAGGAAAAGCGGGCGACCTTCGCCCAGACGCCTGAGGCCCTGAGGCGGCGCAGCCCGGCCGCGACCCGCTGGACCAACATTGCCGTGGCGGGCGACTGGACCGATACCGGCTTGCCGGCGACCATCGAGTCATCGGTCCGCTCCGGCTGGGCCGCGGCGGCGCTGGCCGAGCCCTCGGCGCCCCAGTGACCGCTTTGCAGCGCATCGCACTGTGGCCGTTTGGCCACGGGGCCCCTGCAACCGCTGCCACCCGGGCTTGTTTTGATTCAAACGCTTGAGTACCTTTCGCGCGCCGTAACACAATGTAACGTCAATGCCGCTGCCCGAGTCGCGGACTCCCCTGGCGGGCTTGCGTAGCGGACACCGTTTCGGCCGAGCGGAACGGTGCAAGGAATCATGATCGCCTGTGACATGCATCTGCCAAGCAGAGACCAGCTCGACTCCCTGATCGGCTCGGCGCGCGCCGCCCTGTCCGCGGTACAAAAGCCTGACGGCCATTGGGTCTTCGAGCTCGAAGCCGATTCCACGATCCCGTCGGAATACATCATGTTGCGCCACTTCCTCGGCGACGTGCAGAGCGAGGACTACCGGACAGGAGAGGCGCGCATCGCCAACTACATTCGCGCGCAGCAGAAGCCGGACGGTGGCTGGCCGCTGTTCGCCGACGGCGATATGGACCTCAGCGCGACCGTCAAGTCCTACCTGGCGCTCAAGCTGGCGGGCGATTCACCCGACGCGCCGCACATGGCGGCCGCCCGTGCCCGGGTGCTCGAGGCGGGCGGCGCCGCCAAGAGCAACATGTTCACCCGTATATCGCTGGCGCTTTTCGGACAGGTGCCGTGGAAGTACGTGCCCTGCATGCCAGTCGAGATCATGCTGCTGCCGCAGTGGTTCCCCTTCCATCTGTCGAAGGTGTCCTACTGGTCGCGCACCGTGATCGTGCCGCTGCTGATTCTGATGGAGCTCAAGCCGCGTGCCGCCAATCCGCGCGGCGTGCGCATTGACGAGCTCTTCCGGCGCGACCCTGCCGGCGACGACTACGCGATGAATGGCACGGGAACCGCGCTTGGCGCGCTGTTCGCCCAGGTCGACCGCGTCCTGCGCCTGACCGATCCGCTGCGTCCGCGCGGACCGCGCAAGGAATCGGTCCGCCTTGCGCTTGATTTCGTCACCGAGCGCCTGAACGGCGAAGACGGCGTCGGCGGCATCTTCCCGGCCATGGCCAACACCGTCATGGCCTACGAGGCCCTGGGATACGATCGGGATCACCCCGACTACGTCATCGCCCGCCAGGCAGTCGAAAAGCTGGTCACGGAGCGCGGGCCGGATCAGGCCTACGTTCAGCCCTGCCTGTCGCCAGTGTGGGACACATGCCTGGCCGCCCACGCCATGATGGAGGCCGGCGAGCCCGCCGAAAGCCCGGTCATTACCGGCGCGCTCGACTGGCTGCTCGAGCGCGAGATCACAGAGGTACGCGGCGACTGGAGCTGGCGCCGGCCCGAGCTGTCGCCGGCCGGCTGGGCCTTCCAGTACCAGAACGCACACTATCCGGACGTCGACGACACGGCGGTCGTCGTGCTCGCCATGCACCGCAGCGGCAATCGGCGCTACGCCGATGCCGTCAGGCGCGCGGCCGACTGGATCATCGGCATGCAGAGCAGCGACGGCGGCTGGGGCTCGTTCGATCCGGAGAACACGCACTATCATTTGAACTATATCCCGTTCGCCGACCATGGTGCCCTCCTCGACCCGCCGACGGTGGACGTCACGGCGCGCTGTCTCGGGATGCTGGCCCAGCTCGGCTACGGCCGCGAGCATCCGGCAATCGCGCGCGGCCTCGAGTTCCTGCGCCGGGAACAGGAAGACGACGGCTCATGGTACGGTCGCTGGGGCGTCAACTACGTCTACGGAACCTGGTCGGCCCTCTGTGCCTTCAATGCCTGCGGCGAGGACATGCAGGCACCGCACATCCAAAAGGCGGTGGCCTGGCTGAAGGCGCGCCAGCTTCCCGACGGCGGCTGGGGCGAGGACTGCGCCAGCTACTGGCCGGACCGGCGCGACGAGGTGAAGGGCTCGACGCCTTCGCAGACCGCCTGGGCGATGCTCGGCCTGATGGCCGCCGGTGAGGTCGATTCACCCGAGGTCGAGCGCGGCGCGCTCTTCCTGCAGGAGGCCCCGCGCGACGGCGCGCGCTGGGAGGAGACGCTCTGGACCGGGATCGGCTTTCCGCGGGTCTTCTACTTGAAGTACCACGGCTACGCCGCTTACTTCCCGCTCTGGGCGCTGGCGCGCTACCGCAACCTCAAGGCCAGCAACGACCGGCGCGTTCACCACGGCATCTAG
>CAZDBC010000367.1:0-3414 GCA_964503295.1 uncultured Kiloniellaceae bacterium
AGGGAGAGAGCAAACCCTCTCCCGGCCCGGGGGAGGTCGGCGGCCGTCAGGCCGCCGGGTGGGGGTGGCGCCGCCGGACTCGCCGGCGACGGGCAGAGGGCTGCATCGGCTCTCGCCCCTCTCCTTCGACGGTGCTCAGGATGAGCGGCGAGAGCAAGACACAGGCGTCAGCCTCATCGTGAGCTTCCTCATCCCGAGCTCGTCGAGGGACGAAGGATGAGGCTGTCGAACGACGAGGAGAGCGCGTCCCGACCCCCTCCCCGGCTCTCCCCCGCAAGCGGGAGGGAGATTTCGACCGCCCCCGCCAAGAGGCGTGGAGGCCCGCAGGGCCGACAGGGATCGTGAAAAACCGGGCCGGCCGCCGGCTACATGAAGAGCTTCTCGCCCTCCAGGCCCTCGTAGAGGCCGGCGACGTATTCGCCGTAGCCGTTGTAGATCTGCGTCGGCACGCGCTCGTCGGTGCCGAGCACGCGCTCGGTCGCCTGGCTCCAGCGCGGGTGCGGCACCTCCGGGTTGACGTTGGCCCAGAAGCCGTACTCCTGGCCCTGGATCTCCTCCCAGAAGGAGACCGGCCGCTTTTCGGTGAACGCGAAGGAGACGATGCCCTTGATCGACTTGAAGCCGTACTTCCAGGGCACGGCCAGGCGCAGCGGCGCGCCGTTCTGCTTGGGGATCGGCTTGCCGTAGAGGCCGGTGGCGATGAAGGCGAGCTCGTTGGTCGCCTCGGCCATGGTCAGGCCCTCGATGTAGGGCCAGGGATACCAGCTCGCGCGCTGGCCGGCCGCCACGTCGGAATCCATGAAGGTGGTCATCTTGACGTACTTGGCCGAGCCGAGCGGGCGCGCGTAGTCGACCAGCGCCTTGAGCGGGAAGCCGCTCCAGGGCACGGCCATCGACCAGGCCTCGACGCAGCGCAGGCGGTAGACCCGCTCCTCGAGCGGCATGGCGGCCAGCAACTCGTCGATGCCGACCTCGCGCGGCTGCTCGACCAGGCCCTCCAGGCGCACGGTCCAGGGCCGTATCGGCAGCTCCTGGGCCGCCTTCCAGATGGTCTTGGAGGAGCCGAACTCGTAGTAGTTGTTGTAGGTGGTGGCCAGCTCCTCCGAGGTCAGCGGCCGGTCCAGGCTGTAGCGCTCGTTGCGCGGCACCGGATAGAGGTCGGCACTGGGGTCGGCCTCGGCGCCGGCCGCGGCCCGGGCCTGCGGCGCGCCTTCGTCGCAGCCGGCGAGCAGCGGCCCGGCGCCGGCCAGCAGCGTGCCAGCGGCGGCGCCCTTGAGCAGGCTGCGCCGCTGGCGGAAGACGGCCTCCGGGGTGGCGGCGGATTCGGGCAGCTCCCAGCCGCGCCTGATCCTGATCAGCATGTTCCAGGGCCTCCTTTCGCGGGTTCCGCGACCCGCCCATTCTACGATTTGCGCCTGTAAAGTGGATCGCCGGCGGCGCCGGCGCCACTCACGGCTGCGTGAGCGGCGCCGCCGGGCCCAGGCTTACTCGAGCAGGCTGCGCAGCATCCAGGCGGTCTTCTCGTGCACCTGCATACGCTGGGTCAGCAGGTCGGCGGTCACCTCGTCGCCGCCCTCCTCGGCGGCGGGGAAGACCGAGCGCGCGCTGGCCGCCACCGCCTCGTGGCCGGCGACGAGCTGGCGCACCATCTCGTTGGCCTCGGGTACACCCTCGGCCTCCTCGATCGAGCTGAGGCGCGCGTAGTCCTTGTAGCTGCCGGGCGCGAACTGGCCGAGGGCCCGGATGCGCTCGGCGATCTGGTCGACCGCAGCGGCGAGCTCGGTGTACTCCTCCTCGAACATGGTGTGGAGGGTCTGGAACATCGGCCCGGTGACGTTCCAGTGGAAGTTGTGGGTTTTGAGGTAGAGCGTATAGCTGTCGGCCAGCACGCGCGAGAGACCCTCGGCGATCTTCTTGCGCTGGTCGAGGGGAATGCCGGTGTTGATATCCATTGGAGCGAATCCTTTCGACTGGTCGGGAAATGGAATCGAGGGCCACGGCGCGCGGCCGCCCGCGCCCGGCCTCCGGGACAAGGATCGCCCGGGACCGAGGTGCAACCTGCGTGGCACGGAAGCGATATAGACCGGCCCCGGCCCGCCCTCAAGAAATTTTTAGAATTCTTCCAAAAAATAGCCCTGTGCCGTGAAAAAAAGCGCTTTCGTGGACCGGGGCTCCCGGCGCCCCGGCCGCCGGCCGCCACCCCGGGTTGAACGGCCGGCCGGCCGGACACGCCCGATCCCGGGGCGATCCGGCCCGGCCGGGGGCCAGGTCAGGCCGACTGCTGCTCCTTGTGCCGGGCGATCACCTGCTCGGCCTGGCGGCCGGTCACCTCCTGCATGTGGTCGAAGCGCCAGGAGAAGGAGCCGACGCCGTAGGTCAGGGAGCGCAGCTCGATGATCAGGTCGTTGAGCTCGGCCTGGGGCAGTTGGCATTTGATGTCGTCCCAGCCGTCCCAGCCCGGCTTGGCGTCGAAGCCGAGGATCTGGCCGCGCCGCCCGCTGATCAGCGAGTGCACCTTGTTGGTGAAGTCGTTGGGCACCGAGACGGTGACCTCGAAGATCGGCTCGAGCAGGACCGGCTCGCAGTTGGGCAGGGCCTCGGACATGGCGATGCGCCCGGCGGTGCGGAAGGCCTGGTCCGAGGAGTCGACCGGGTGGTGCTGGCCGTCGAACAGGGTGACGCCGACGTCGACCACGGGGAAGCCGAGCGGCCCGCTGGAGAGGTAGTCCTTGGCCCCGGCCTCGACCGCGCCGATGTACTGGCGCGGCACCGCGCCGCCGACGACCTCGTTGGTGAACTCGAAGCCGGTGCCGCGCGGCAGCGGCTTGACCTTGATGTGCACGTCGCCGAACTGGCCGTGGCCGCCGGTCTGGCGCTTGAAGCGCGAATGCTGGGTCGTGCCCTTGCGGATGGTCTCCATGTAGGGGGTGCGCGGCACGCCGAGGTCGACCTCGACGTTGTAGCGGTTGCGCAGCTTCTCGGCGGCCAGCTTGAGGTGGATGTCGCCCTGCCCCCAGAGCAGCATCTGGTGGGTCTCCGGCTTGTGCTCGACCGAGAGCGAGGCGTCCTCCTCGATCAGCTTGGCCAGCGAGGCGCTCAGCTTGACCTCGTCCTGGCGGTTCCTGGGCACGACCGAGAGCGCGAAGACCGGCGCCGGCGGCGCGGGCCAGAGCATGCCGCTGTCGCCGGCGCGCGCGGCGTCGACGATCAGGTCGCCGGCCTGCAGCTCCTCCATGCGGCCGAGGCCGACCAGCTCGCCGGCGCCGGCGCGCTCGATCTTGCGGTTCTCCTGCCCCATCACCCGGTAGAGGCCGGAGAGGCGCGCGCCCTCGATGGTCGTGCCGTCGCGCAGCTCGCCGCGCCAGATGCGCGCGACCGATAGCTTGCCGGTGTGCGGCTGATGCAGGGTCTTGA
>CAZDBC010000367.1:3424-3919 GCA_964503295.1 uncultured Kiloniellaceae bacterium
TGATGACGGTGGCGACGGTGGCGCCGCGCGCGGGGATGCCCAGGCGCTCGGCGGTCTCGTCCGGCTGCGGCGTCTCGTGGCGCAGCGCCTTGAACAGGCGGGTGATGCCGTGGCCGTGCTCGGCGGCGCCGAACAGCACCGGCACGATCAGGTCCTCGGCCAGGTCGCGCTTCAGGTGCTCGTAGATCTCGCCCGGGTCCGGCACGTGGTCCTCGAGCAGCTGCTCGAGCAGGCTGTCGTCGAAGTCGGCGAGCGATTCGAGGAGCTGCTGGCGCGCCTCGCCCTCGCGCTCGCGGATGTCCTCGGGCATCTCGATCGGCTGCGACTGCGGCTGGTCGCAGTACTTCCAGGCGCGCTCGCTGACCAGGTCGACGAAGCCGGCGATCTGCTCGCCCTCGCGGATCGGCACCTGGCGCAGCACCAGCGGCCGGCTGGAGACGCCCTGCAGCGCCTCCATCATGTCGCGCACGCGCACCGCGGCCTTGTCGATCTTGT
>CAZDBC010000368.1:0-3917 GCA_964503295.1 uncultured Kiloniellaceae bacterium
ACCGGCTACATGGGCGCTTTCTGCTTCAACAAGGAGATCGCCCGGACGGACAATCTACCCGAGCCGTCCTCCTGGCAGGACCTTCTGAAGCCCGAATTCGAGGGACGGCTGGTGATGCCGAACCCTGCGAGCTCCGGCACCGGCTATCTGCATGTCGCCTCGATCCTCCAGATGATGGGAGAAGCAGAAGGCTGGGCCTATCTCTCCGAACTGGACAAGAATATGGCCCAGTACATCAAGAGCGGCTCCAAGCCCTGCAACGTGGCCTCCACGGGCGAGTATGCCGTCGGCATCTCCTTCGCCCTGCGCGCCATAAAGAACATCAAACAAGGCTATCCTATCAGCATGATCGTGCCCGAAGAGGGCGCCGGCCACGAACTCGAGGCCTCCGCGCTGATGAAGTCCTCGCAGAACAAGGAAGATGCCAAGCGCTTTCTCGACTGGATGGTGTCGAAGGATGCGGTCGACGCGTACAACAAATGGAAGTCCATCGTGACGGTTCCCGGTGGCGAATTGCCTGAGGACTTCAAGAAGGCGGGACTGCCGAACGACGTGTCCAAGGTGCTGTTCGATGTCGATTATGCCTGGGCGGCAGAGAATCGCGATCGCATTCTTGCCGAATGGCAGAAGCGTTTCGAGCGGTAGCAGCAGATGACGCGGAGGCTCCAGGCCTCCGCGTCTTCTTTTCAAGCGGGCCGGTCATGTTTTTGGAACTCCACGGCGTCACGAAGCGCTTCGACAGTCTCGTGGCGGTGGACCACGTCGATCTCGCCGTTGCGGAAGGGGAGTTCGTCTGCTTTCTCGGGCCATCCGGCTGCGGCAAGACAACGTTGCTACGGCTGATCGCCGGTCTCGAGGTGCTCGATGAGGGCCATATTCTTCTCGACGGAGAGGATCTGACAGCCCTGCCTGCGCGCCTGCGCAACTTTAGCGTGGTTTTCCAATCCTATTCTCTCTTCCCGAACATGACCGTAGCGCGGAACATCGCCTATGGCCTTGAATGCCGGAAGTGGCCGCGTTCGCGGACCGCGGCGCGCGTTGGCGAGATGCTCGAGCTGGTTCACCTAAGCGAGCACGCAGACAAGCATCCGCATGAGCTCTCGGGAGGCATGCAGCAACGCGTTGCGCTGGCCCGGGCGCTGGCGCCAGAGCCGCGCATCCTGCTTCTCGACGAACCCCTTTCGGCGCTCGACGCCAAGGTGCGCGAGAGTTTGCGCGGCGAGATCCGCGAGCTTCAGCAGCGCCTCGGCATCACCACCATCATGGTCACCCACGACCAGAACGAGGCCATGGAGATGGCGGACCGGATCGTGGTGATGAACAGCGGCCGGGTCGAACAGGTGGGAGACGCCGAGGCTCTCTACTGGGAGCCGGCCTCCCGTTTCGTCGGCGAGTTCATCGGGCGGCTCAACGTCCTCGATACGCCCGAGTGGCGCCGCCGGCTCGCCGTATCGAACGACGAGGTCATCGCCATTCGCCCGGAGCACATTGCGGTGGTCGACGGTACCGTTCCGGAAAAGACCGCGTTCGAGGGCAAGGTCCGCAAGGTTGCCTTCCTCGGCAATACCCTGCGCCTGCAGGTCGAGTCCAACGGCCAAACCATCGAGTTCGAACTTCACGGCTCTAATCACAGCTTCCGGCCGGGCGATCCGATCCGATATCTTCTGCCGGAGCGGCGGCAGCGCCGTCTTCGCGGCACGGCATGACAACGCGCGACCTCCCGCTACGGCCACGTCTGCTGCTTGATCAGGACAAGCTGTTTGCGATCGTCCTGGTCGGAGGGACCGGTGTGCTACTGGTTCTCTTCGTTCTGTTCCCGCTCTGGGCGATCCTTCAGAAGTCCTTCGTCACCGAGACGGGGATCGGCCTCGGCAATTTCGCGCATTATCTGGGAAGCGATCGTTTCGTCGACATCGTCGGCAACACGTTCGAGGTCTCGATCAGCGTCACGCTGGCCACGCTCGTCCTTGCCTACGGCTTCGCCTATGCGCTGCAGCGCACCACGATTCCGTTCAAGTCCGTGCTGCGCCTTGCGGCCCTGCTGCCACTGTTCGCGCCGTCGCTGGTACAGGCGCTCGGCATTCAGTTCCTCCTCGGCCGCAACGGCCTGATCAACCGTACATTCGGTACCGAGATCGAAATCTACGGCTTCTGGGGAATTTTCCTCGCCGACGTGATCTACAGCTTCCCCCACGCGGTGCTGATTCTCTCGACCGCGCTCGCGCTTGCCGATGCCCGGCTGTACGAGGCCGCGACCACGCTCGGCGCCCGGTCTTGGCGCACCTTCCTGACCGTGACCCTGCCCTCGACTCGCTACGGCATCGTATCGACCGCGTTCGTGGTCTTCACGATCGTCATCACAGATTTCGGCAACCCGGTGGTGATTGGCGGCGACTACAGCGTACTGGCCGTGGAGATCTACAATCAGGTCTCGGGCCAGGCGAACTTCTCAATGGGTGCCGTGATCGGCGTGATACTGCTCGTCCCGGCGGCACTGGCCGTAACCGGCGAGAAGTGGGTCGCGCGCCGCCAGTTCGCGATCGTCAGCGCCCAGTCGGTCCCTCTCGTCCCGCACCCCAACCCGCGGCGTGATGCCGCCTGGTTCACCTACAGCGTCCTTGTCGCATTGGCCATCGTCACGGTGATCGGGATCGTGGTCTACGCCAGCTTCGTGCAGCTCTGGCCCTACAACATGTCGTTCAGCCTGCGCCATTACGCCTTCGACGTGCAGAACGGCATCGCGCCGCTTTGGACCAGTATTTATGTCGCGCTCCTGACGGCCGGACTGGCCATCGTCATCGTCACTGCTGCCGCCTATGCGCACAACCAGTATCCCCGCCTGACGCGCGGACTCTACCTGTTGGCGATCCTGCCGGCGGCAGTGCCGGGAATGGTGCTCGGACTCGGCTATATCCTGGCGTTCAATGATCCGGCCAATCCGGTTTATCTGATCTACGACACGGTCCTCATTCTGGCCGTGTGCAATCTCTATCACTATCACGCCCAGGGCTTTTTGCTCGCGACCACCAACCTCAAGCAGATATCGCGAACCTTCGACGAGGCGTCGGCCACGCTTGGCGCGAGCCGCCTGGTGACCCTGCGTCGGGTCACTTTGCCCCTGATCTGGCCGACCCTCGTCGGCGTCGGGACCTTCTTCTTCATGCGCGCGATGGTGACGCTTGCCGCAGTGATCTTCCTGATCACGCCCTCGACACAGCTCGCCGCCGTTTCGGTCCTCTTCCTCGATGATCGCGGTGCGCTCAATCAGGCAGCCGCCTTCGCCACCTGCATCATGGCGACCGTGGTCGGCTTCCTGCTGCTGGTGCAATTGGCTCTGCGGCTGGCCGGCGCACGCGGCGTCAACATCATCCGGTGACCGGCGCAACGGTTGCACCACGCGCAACGGCAAGTGGGAAACGGGGCCGCGAACGTGATCGCGGCCCCGCTTGTCCCTAATCCATGCGGGCGATCTCGGTCAGCGAGCCGCCCTCGACGCCGAACAGGGCATAGGTACCCGGCACATCCCCGTTCTCGTCGAACTCGATGTCGCCTGCGGCGCCCTTGTAGTCGATGTCCGTGCCAGCGGCGATCAGGCGCTTGGCCTTCTCCCACTCGCCGGGGCGGATGGGCTCGCCCGGCGCCGTCGCCACCTTGCGCAGCGCGGCGGAGATCTTCGCCCTGTCCGCGCTGCCCGCCTGCTCTATCGCCAGGGCGACGAGGAAGGCGGCATCATAGGATGTCGTGACGAAGACGGCATCCGTGTCGCCGCCGGCCTCGCTGAAAGCCTTGTTGAACATCTCCAGCGATTCGCTCCGCTCGCCGACCGGCGATGAGGCCACGAAACCCTCGAGGTTCCGCGCACCCAGCTCGTCAAGCAGCGACTCGGCCTTCATTCCGTCGGCGCCGACGAAGTTCTC
>CAZDBC010000369.1:0-3917 GCA_964503295.1 uncultured Kiloniellaceae bacterium
TCGTCTGGCGGCGCATGGCCTATTTCGGCGACACCATGGCCCATTCGGCGCTGTTGGGGGTGGCACTGGGTATCGCTCTCGGCGTGCAGCCGACCTTCGGTGTGATCGCCTCGAGCCTCGCCATCGCCCTGCTTCTGATCGCGCTTCAGCAGGGCCGGGCAATGTCCAGCGATACCCTGCTCGGAATTCTGTCGCATTCGGCCCTGTCGATCGGGCTTGTCGCGATCAGTCTGATGGCGAGCCTGCGCATTGACCTCATGGGTTATCTGTTCGGCGACATTCTCGCTGTCGGGCTCGAGGATCTGGTTTCGATCTATGTCGGTGGCGCCGTCCTTCTCGTCGTGCTGCTGGCAATCTGGCGACCGCTTCTGGCGATCACGATCGACGAGGACCTGGCGCGCGCCGAGGGCGTGCCCGCGCTGGGCGTGCGCATTGCCTTTACGTCGTTGATTGCACTTGTTATCGCCATCGCGATGAAGATCGTCGGTATTCTTCTGATCACGTCGCTTCTCATCATTCCGGCCGCGGCGGCGCGCCGCTTCGCGGCGACGCCGGAGAGCATGGCGATCTACGCCGCCGCGATCGGCGTGATCAGCGTGCTGATCGGCCTGTTCGGCTCGCTCGGCTTCGACACGCCGTCCGGGCCGTCGGTCGTGGTCGCCGCAGTTGCCCTCTTCGCTGTAAGTCTGGCTCTGCCGGTCAGCCGCCTGTCGCGCGGCACCTGAAACGGGGCGGTCGGTCGGCCGGGCGCTTGCGCCTTTGGAGCGTTCGGGCCGTCGGACGCGGCCGGGCGGTGCCCGGGAGAGGACCCCTTGCGGCCCCCTCCGGAAGCGCCGGCGGTGCTGTTGACGCCCGGGCGCGGGTGCGCCAAGGTCGCGATCGGCCAGGACGGCGGGGGTAGGGGATCGTGAAAGATCTCTATACGGTCAGCGAGCTGGCGCGCGAGTTCAACCTGACGGCGCGCGCCATCAGGTTCTACGAGGACAAGGGACTTCTGTCGCCACGCCGCGTCGGTACCACGCGTGCCTACAGCGGCGAAGATCGCGTCCGGCTTCAGCGTATCCTTTGCGGAAAACGGCTCGGCTTTTCGCTGCGCGAGATTGGCGAGTGGCTCGATCTGTGCGAGGCCGCCCAGGCGGCAACGATGGATGGCTCGCGACAGGCGCATCCGCTGCTGGCCAAGCTGCGCCGACGTCTTGCCGAACTGGATCGGCAACGCACCGACCTGGACGGCATTATCGCGGAGCTGCGTGCCATCGAGCGCCGGATCGCCCCTCCTGCGCGTGCTGCCGGCCATGACGCCGCCGCGAGTTGGGCGGTGTCGATCCCGGCCCGCCTGGAGCGTCCTGTCCGCACGACCACTTTCTGCGGGCCGGGCCCGGGCGGCAGCAAGGACTGACCGGCTCGCCTGCTCCGCTCCGCTCGCCGGTCGGGCCATTGGCCCGAACAAAATGGCTTGAACAGTCCGGTCGGACGTTTAATTGTCTCCATCGCCGAAGCGCACGTCGGCCGGCGGGCGGACGACGGAACAAGACCTGAACGACAATCGGGTTGGAGCTCGGCAGGGGCGGGACGAAGGGGGGCCATGGAGTACTTTCTCCAGCAGCTGATCAATGGTCTGACGCTCGGGGCCATCTACGGCCTTATCGCGATTGGCTACACGATGGTCTACGGCATCATCGGCATGATCAATTTCGCTCATGGCGATGTCTTTATGATCGGCGCCTTCATGGCGCTGATCGGCATCCTGGTTCTGGCGGCCCTCGGCATAACCTTCGTGCCGCTCGTGCTGCTGATTGTTCTCCTGTTCGGCATGTTGCTGACTGCGGTCTACGGCTGGACCGTCGAGCGCATCGCCTACAGGCCGTTGCGCGGCTCGTTTCGCCTGGCGCCGCTGATCTCCGCGATCGGCATGTCGATCTTCCTTCAGAACTACGTCCAGCAGGCCCAGGGCGCCCGGGTCAAGCCGCTCCAGCCCATGATCCAGGGCGGCTTTACCATGTTCGGAGGCGGCGGCTTCACCGTCACTTTGAGTTACCTGCAGATCATCATCATCGTCGTGACGGTGGTCCTCATGGCCGCCTTCTCGCTCGTCATCGCGCGCACGCCGCTCGGTCGGGCCCAGCGGGCCTGCGAGCAGGACCGCCTCATGGCCTCACTGCTCGGGATCAACGTCGACCGGACGATCTCGCTGGCCTTCGTGACCGGCGCCGGCCTGGCCGCCGTCGCCGGCCTGATGTTCCTTCTTTACTACGGCGTGATCGATTTCTTCATCGGCTTTCTGGCCGGCATCAAGGCCTTTACCGCGGCCGTTCTGGGCGGCATCGGCTCCTTGCCCGGCGCGATGCTCGGCGGTCTGCTGATCGGGCTGATCGAGACTTTCTGGTCGGCCTACTTCACGATCGAGTACAAGGACGTGGCCGCCTTCTCGATCCTCGTTCTGGTGCTCATCTTCCGTCCGACCGGCCTGCTCGGCCGGCCCGACGTCGAGAAGGTCTGACCGTGGACGTCAGCCGACCCGGCGCCGCGGGGCTTGCCGGACGCATCGGGCTGGCGGGGCTCGATCTTCCCGCCGTGCTGAAGGACTGCCTGGTCACGGCCTTTATCGTCGCGGCGCTCGCGGCGCCAATCCTGGGACTGGTGACCGTGCCTGCGCCCCAGGGCCTCGACCTCGTGCAGCGCTGGGACCGGGTCCTCTACGCGGTGCTGGCGGCCTTCGTCGGCCGCTTCGTCCTCAACATCTGGTGGGCGCGCGGCAAGGCGCTGCCCGGCGGCCCGAACCAGGACATCACCCGCCGCGACTTGGCCGCGAAGGTCATGTACTACAGCAAGTACGCTGCCGCGGCGGGCCTCGTGTTCGCAGTTATTCTGCCGTTCATGCCGTTCACCGACCGCTACCTGCTCGATGTCTCGATCCTGGTCCTGACCTACATCATGCTCGGATGGGGTCTCAACATCGTGGTCGGACTGGCCGGCCTGCTGGACCTCGGGTACGTCGCCTTCTATGCGGTCGGGGCCTATTCCTATGCCCTGATCGCCACCACCTTCGGCTGGTCGTTCTGGGTCTGCCTGCCGCTGGCGGGCCTCTTCGCCGCCTTCTTTGGCATCATCCTCGGCTTTCCGGTGCTGCGCCTGCGCGGCGACTACCTCGCGATCGTCACCCTCGGGTTCGGCGAGATCATCCGGATTATCCTGCTCAACTGGTACCAGTTCACCAACGGACCGGACGGCATCTCGGCCATCCCGCGGCCCAGCTTCTTCGGCCTGGAGTTCAGCCGCTATGCCAGCGAGGGCCCGACCTTCCACACCTTCTTCGAGCTTGAGTACTCGTCGCTGCACAGGATCATCTTTCTCTACTACCTGATCCTGATCCTGGCGATGATCACCAACCTCTTCACCCTGCGCATCCGCAAGCTGCCTGTCGGCCGTGCCTGGGAGGCGCTGCGCGAGGACGAGATCGCCTGCCGGTCGCTCGGGATCAACCCGACCAACACCAAGCTGACCGCCTTTGCCATCGGCGCGATGTTCGGCGGTTTCGCCGGTTCGTTCTTCGCGACGCGCCAAGGCTTCATCAGCCCGGAAAGCTTCACCTTCGTCGAATCGGCGGTGATCCTCGCCATCGTGGTGCTCGGCGGCATGGGCAGCCAGATCGGTGTCGTGGTCGCGTCCTTGCTCCTGATCGGCGGCACCGAGGTGTTCAGGGAGCTTGAAGAGTACCGGATGATGGCCTTCGGCGCCTGCATGGTGCTGATCATGGTCTGGCGGCCGCGCGGCCTTCTCGCCCATCGCGACCCGACCGTGCGTCTGCACCCCGCCGGCGGCGGCAGGAACGGGAGCGGCCCATGACCGACGCGGCCGAGGTCTCGCGCCGGAGCACGGTCGAATCGCTTCTGCCGACCGCGGCACCGCCGCTGCTG
>CAZDBC010000370.1:0-3917 GCA_964503295.1 uncultured Kiloniellaceae bacterium
AGATTGACAGCCGCCCTGGCCATTCGGCCGCCGCGCCGGGCGAGCAGGCGGCGGCCTTCCTGAAGGCCTACCCGGAAACGCGCACCATCGACGCTTTCGTGCCCGACCTTTCAGGCGTCGTGCGCGGCAAGCGATACCCGGTCGAGGAGCTGGAAAAGCTCCTCGCCGAGGGCGTCGCCCTGCCCGGCTCGGTCTTTCTGCTCGACACCCTGGGCGAAAGCCATGACCCCGCGGGGCTGGGCTTCTCCGACGGCGATCCCGACTTCCAGGGCCGCGTCCTGCCCGGCTCGCTTTTGCCCATGACCTGGCTGGAGACACCCGGGGCCCAGGTCATGTTGACCCTGGTCGACACCGCCGGGCGGCCCTACTACTACGAGCCGCGCAACGTGCTGGCGCGCGTCGTCGCCCGCCTGAACGAGCTCGGGCTGAGGCCCGTTGTCGCCTTCGAGCTCGAGTTCTATCTGGTCGACCCCGAGCGCACCGCAAGCGGGGCGCCGCAGCCGCCGCGCTCGCCCGTCACCGCCCAGCGCGAGCGGGGCACCCAGGTCTACGGCATGAACGAGGTCGAAGCCTACGGCAACATACTGGCCGAGATCTCGTCGGCCTGCGCGCGCCAGGGGGTGCCCACGGGCGCGATCTCGGCCGAGTACGCCCCCGGCCAGTTCGAGATCAACCTGCACCATGTCGGCGACCCCCTGCTGGCCGCCGACCATTGCGTCTGGTTCAAGCGCGCCGTCCAGGGCGTCGTACGCCGGCACGGGCTGCAGGCCAGCTTCATGGCCAAGCCCTATGTCGACTGGGCAGGCAGCGGCTTGCACATGCACGTCAGTCTGCTCGACGAGAGTGGCGCCAATGTCTTCGACGGCGGCGACCGGCCGGCGAGCGACAGACTGCGCCAGGCCATCGGCGGCGTGCTTGCCACCCTGCCCGAGGCCATGGCGGTTCTCGCGCCCAACGTCAACTCGTTCAGGCGCTACCAGCCCAACATCTTCGTGCCCGTAAGCCGCTCGTGGGGATTCGAGAATCGCTCGGTGGCGCTGCGCATTCCGCGCAGCGAAGGACCGGCCCGGCGGATCGAGCACCGGGTCGGCGGCGCCGATGCCAACCCCTATCTTGCGCTGGCAAGCTTCCTGGCGGGCATTCACCACGGCATCGTCGAGCGCCTCGACCCGGGTCCGGAGGAAACCGGCAATGCCGGCGAGCGGATCGATCCGGGCCTGCCCCTGCGCCCGCGCCGGGCGCTCGACCGCCTGGCGGCGGACGGCGCCATCCTCGGCGACTACTTCGGCCGGGCCTATCTGGAAGCCTACGTCGCCTGCAAGTTGGCCGAACTGGACAAGTTCGAGTGGGAGATCACGCCCAACGAGTACGTCTGGTACCTGCAGGCGGATTGACGCCTCCGTTCAGGCCACCTGGTGCCGGCCCGCGTCCTTGATCACGCGCCGTGCCGAAAGGCGCCCGGGCAACCCCGACACGCCACCGCCGGGATGGGTGCCGGAGCCGCACAGATAAAGTCCGGGAACGGGCGTGCGATAGTCGGCGTAGCCGGGCGCCGGACGCAGCGAATAAAGCTGGTCGAGATGCAGGGCGCCGTGGAAGATGTCGCCGCCGATCAGGCCGAACTCGCGCTCCAGGTCGAGCGGCGAGAGGATCTGCCTGCCGACGATCGCCTGGCGGAAGTTCGGCGCATAGGCGGTCACGGTCTCGACGATCAGGTCGGCGACCTCTTCCTTGACGTCGTCCCAGCTGCGCCCGTCCGGCAACTCCGGATTGAAGTGCTGGCAGAACAGGCTCATGACGTGGCAGCCGGGCGGCGCCAGACCGTCGTCGAGGAGGCTGGGCAGGCACATGGACACCACCGGCTCACGCGCCCAGCCGCGCAGCCGGGCATCGTCGAAGGCGCGCTCCAGGTAGGGCAGCGAGGGGCTGATGTCGATCGTCCCGTTGAGGCTCGCGGCCGCCTCCTCGGCAGCCAGCCCGTCGAACCGCGGCAGTTCCGACAGCGCCACGTTCATCCGGAAGGACCCCGAGCGGCAGCGCCAGCCCTCCATGCGCCGGCGGAAATCGGCGGGCAGAAGGCCAGGGTTGAGCAGGCGCAGGAACAGCAGCTTGGGGTTGACGTTTGCGACCACCTGCCGGGCCCGGAGCAGGCGGCCGTCTTCGAGCGCGACCCCGACCGCCCGTCCCGACTCAACCAGGACCTCCGCCACCGGTGCCCCCACCTCGATTTCGGCACCCGCGGCCCGGGCCGAGGCCGCCATGGCCTGGGTGATCGCTCCCATGCCGCCCTTGGCATGACCCCAGGCGGCGGTACGGCCGTTGACCTCGCCGAAGGCGTGATGGAGCAGAACGTAGGCCGAGCCGGGGTGGTAGGGACTGACCATGTTGCCGATCACGCCCTCGAAGCCGAAGACGCCCTTGACGGGATCGGATTCGAACCAACGGTCGAGATAGTCGCCGACCGACATGGTCATGAGCTCGGCGAGGGCACCCTGCTGGCGCGCGGACAGGCGGCGCAGACGGTTCGCGGTCTTGAGCGCCGTCCAGAGATCGGCGAGACCGCCGCCCAGATTGGGCGCCGGCTCGCGCACGATGTCGCGCAAGGCCTCGGCGAGCGCCGTGATCTCCTCGTCGAAGGCCTCGTAGGCCTCGGCGTCGCGGGGCGAGAACTTGGCGATCTCCCGTCTGGCCATGGCCTGGTCGCGGCTGACCAGCAGGTAGCCGCCGCCCGGCTGCGGACAGAAGCTGCCGGCCGGCCGGTCGAGAATGGTCAGTCCGTGAGCTTCGAGTTCGAGCTCGCGAATCACCTGCGGGCTGAGCAGGCTGACCACATAGGAGCAGACCGAATTGCGGAAGCCCGGATGGAACTCCTCCGTCACCGCGGCGCCGCCGACCACGCCGCGCCGTTCCACGACTTTCACCGAAAGTCCCGCACGCGCCAGATAGCCGGCGCAGGTCAGCCCGTTGTGGCCGGCGCCGATGATGACGACGTCGTATTCGCTCTGCACGCGATTCGCCTCCCCGCCCCGCTTCGCCCAGCTTCGGCGAGGTTAGGCGGCAGATGGCCGGCCTGGCAACCCGGCCCCACGCGTTAGAGATCAGGACAGCGAACCGCGCCTCCTGCGGAGGCCGGAAAGAAAACGGGCCGCACCCGGAAGTGCGGCCCGTGCGACTTTCGTCTCCGGGGCGCGGCGTTCGCCGGCCCGGAGCAAAGCAGCTGCTTACATGTCCATCCCGGCCATGTCAGGCATCGACGGAGAGCTCTCCTTCTTCTCCGGCTTCTCGGCGACCATCGCCTCGGTGGTGATCAGCAGGCCCGCGATCGAAGCGGCGTCCTGGAGCGCGGTCCGGACCACCTTGGTCGGGTCGATGATGCCGGCCTTGACCAGGTCGCAGTAGCGATCCTGGGCCGCATCATAACCCCAGTTGTAGTCCTTGTTCTCCATGACCTTGCCGGCAACGATCGAACCCTCCTGGCCGGCGTTCTCCGCGATCTGGCGGAGCGGCGCCTGGACCGAGCGGCGCACGATGTCGATGCCCACCTTCTGGTCGTTGTTGACCGGGGTCAGCTTGTCGAGCGCCTTGGCGGCCCGGAACAAGGCGGTACCACCGCCCACTGCCCGGGCGGCATGCTCGTCTACCGCAGCGGCCTGCACTCGTATCGCGAGCTGCCCATGCGCGTGGCCGAATTCGGCACCGTCCACCGCCACGAACTCAGCGGTGTGCTCCACGGCCTGTTCCGCGTGCGCACTTTCACGCAGGACGACGCCCACGTTTTCTGCACGCCCGAGCAAATGCAGAGCGAGGTCGAGTCCCTCATCGACCTGATCCTGCACGTTTACAGCGTAGTGGGCTTCGAGGACGTGCACATTGAGCTGAGCACGCGGCCCGACAAGTGCATCGGATCGGACGAGATG
>CAZDBC010000371.1:0-3906 GCA_964503295.1 uncultured Kiloniellaceae bacterium
CGGAACGTCGTGAGCCCGGCCAGGGGCCGCAGCAGTTGCGGGTCGGCGAGGTAGCTCGCCGGCTCGTAGCGCGCCGGGGCGACGAAAGCGGCGATGCGCAGGCCGGCGCCGGCTACCAGGGCGGCCAGCTCGGTCACATCATAGGCGCGGTCGCGGGCGTGCAGCAGCAGGTCGACCAGCTCGGCGTCGCCGCGTTTGTGGTCGCCGAGCGCCGGATTGCGCCGGAAGGGATGGCTCGGCGGCAGTGCCGCGAGCAGGCGACGGGTGCGCGCGATTCGCTCGGGCAGGCCGAGCTCCGGCGGCGCGAGCGTGCGCAGGAGCTCCTGCAGCTCGTAGACCCCGGCCCGGCCGAGCCGGCCGTAGAGCATCAGCCCGATACCGCCTCCGGGCGCGAGCGCCGCGGCAAGGGCGGCGAGGCCGGCCGCCGGCTCCTCCAGGTGGTGCAGCACGCCGCAGCAGTCGATGTAGTCGAACGCGCCGAGGCCGAGACGGCCCAGGTCGAGCAGCGAGCCGGTGACGAAGCGCAGATTGTCGAGCCCGCGCACCCGGGCGCGGGCCTCGGCGATGCGGCGCGCCGCGGCCGAGAGATCGAGATAGACCACCTCGTGGGCACCGGCGTCGGGCCACGCGCGGCGCAGGTCGGCGAGCTGCTGCGCCAGCATGATCGCGGCATCGCCGGTGCCGCCGCCGGCGATCAGGGCACGGAAAGGCGCACGCCAGTCGCGCCGGCCGGCGAAGAGGTAGTGGTCGAGCTCGCGCAGGTCGCTGGGCGAGCCCAGGACCAGGCGTTTCGCCTCCTCGCGCGGGTCGCGGCCGGGATAGGGGTAGGCCTCGTACTGGGCGGCGACGGCATCCGCTGGGGGATCGACCGCGGGCGCATCGTCGGCGGACTGCCCCCGTCCGGACATCGCCCGAGGAATCCTAATCCCGGTCGGCGAGGCCGGTGGTCAGCACCACCTTGCCGGTCGCTGCCCGGTCGCGCAGCAGCGCGAGTGCGCGCGGCGCCTCGGCCAAATCGAGCTCATGCGAAACCAGGGGTTTCAGCCGGCCGTCCAGGTACCAGGCGAAGAGCTCCTCGAACTGGCCGCGCAGGCGCGCAGGGTCGTGCCTGCGGTAGGAGCCCCAGTAGAAGCCCATCGCCGAGAGGTTCTTGACCAGCAGGATGTTGGCCGGGATCTGCGGCACCTTGCCGCCGGCAAAGCCGATGATCAGCAGGCGCCCCGACCAGGCGGTGCAGCGTAGCGAGGCCTCGAAGGCGGTCCCGCCCACGGGGTCGAAGACAACGTCGGCGCCGCGCCCGTCGGTCATGACCTTGACCCGCTCGCGGATGTCCTCGCCGCGGTAGTCGATCAGGCCGTCGGCGCCGTGGGCCTGGGCGACGGCCAGCTTCTCCGGCCCGCCGGCGGTCGCGATCACCTTCGCGCCCAGCGCCTTGCCGACCTCGACGGCGGCGAGACCGACGCCGCCGGCGGCGCCGTGCACCAGCAGGGTCTCGCCCGGCTTCAGGTCGGCCAGCCAGCGCAGGGCGCCGTGCGCCGTGCCGTAGGTGATGGGAAAGCCTGCCGCCACGGTGGCCGGCATCGTGTCGGGAATCGGGAAGACGTCGGCCGCGCGCGCGATCACCGACTCCGCGAAGGCGCCGTGGTCGGTCAAGGCCATCACGCGCATGCCCGGCTCGATGCCGGTGACCTCGGGCCCGACCGCTACCACCCGACCGGCGGCCTCGAGGCCGGGAGAGAAAGGAAAGGCTGGCTTCTCCTGGTACTGGCCGGCGATCATCAGGGTATCGGCGAAATTGACGCCGGCCGCCTGCACGGCGAGCGCGACCTCGCCCGGGCCCGGTTCGGGCGCCGGCACCTCGCCCAGCAGCAGGTCGTCCGGCCCGCCCCAGGCGTGACAGAGAACGGCCCGCATGACGGCGATCCCTCCTCTAGAAATGCTCTGCGACCGCGCGCAGCCGACCGACCTCGAGCCCGGCACGGTTGTGCAGCGGCGGCTCTAAGCCGAGCCGTTCGGCAGCGGTCTCGTCGACCAGGCCGAGGCGGACGAGCAGGCGGCCCATGGCGACCTCGGCGGCGCGCCCGGCGCCGTCCTCGATCTTGAGCGCAACGCCCAGGCCGTGCGTCGGCAGGGCGGCGCAGAAAACGCCCTCGGCGCCGGTCTTGACCAGGGCCGCGCCGCTAGTCGCCTCGATCACGCGGGTGCAGAAGCGCCCGCTGCCGGCGATCATGAAGGGCTCGGCCGCGATCGCCGCGCGGATGCGCGCGCAGGCCGCCTGGCGCGCCTCGGGCTGGTCGGCCGGGTCGGCGAGGCGCGCCATGGCCAGCGCCAGATTGCCGAGCGGGACCGCGATCACCGGAATGCCGCAGCCGTCGATCCCGCGCGGGGCGTCGCCCAGGTCGAGCCCGGTCATGACCTCGAGCAGGCCGAGCACGCGCTGCTGCACGGGGTGCTCGTGGCGGATGTAGCCGGCGGTCGGCACGCCGAGATGGCGCGCCAGGGTGAGAAAGCCCGCGTGCTTGCCCGAGCAGTTGTTGTGCGCCGGCGTCGGCCCTGCGCCGATGCGGAGAAGCTCCGCCTGGGCCTCGGGCGCATAGGGCTCGTGGCTGCCGCATTCGAGATCGGCCGGCGTGCAGCCGATGCGATCCAGCCAGGCGAGCACCGTTTCGACATGGCGCGCCTCGCCCTGGTGGCTGGCGCAGGCCAGCGCGATCTCCGCGTCGCCCAGGCCGAAGGCGTCGGCGGCGCCGCTCTCGACCAGGGGAATGGCCTGCAGCGCCTTGATCGCCGAGCGCGGATAGACCGGGCGCAGGATGTCGCCGCCCGAAAGCACCACCTTGCCGTCCGGATCGACCACGGCGAAGGCGCCGCGATGCCGGCTCTCGACCAGGGGGCCGCGCGTCGCCTCGACAAGCACGGGCGCGGCAGCCTCGGCCGTGCGCTCGGCGGCGGGCCCGTCGGAACGGGCGTGGTCGTGGCCGCTGCCGCTGTCGCCGTTGCGCGGCCGGATGCGTTGGTCCGTCGAATGGTCGGTCATGGGCTGTCCTCGGGCGCTCGCCCGGCAACTTGCCTCCCCGCCGGGCGCCATGCAAGCTGCCGCCGCTTCGGAGGACGTTGTCATGCGCGGCTATTTCGGGATCGGTGCGGAGCGCATCAGCAAGCCGATGAACCTCGGCAACCTGCTGCGCTCGGCCCATGCCTTCGGGGCGAGCTTCTTCTTCGCCATCGACCCGGCGTTCGACGCGCAAGGGGTCAAGCGCTCCGACACCTCCGACGCCGCGCGCCACCTGCCGCTCTACACCTACCGGTCGGTCGGGGAGCTGACCCTGCCGCGCGGCTGCGTCCTGGTCGGGGTCGAGCTGACCGACGAGGCGGTCGAGCTGCCGAGCTTTCGCCATCCGCTGGCCGCGGCCTATCTGCTCGGGCCCGAGCGCGGCAGCCTGTCGCCCGAGGCGGTCGCGCGCTGCCGCCACGTGGTGAAGATCCCGACCCGCTTTTGCGTCAACGTCGGCATCGCCGGGGCGATCGTCATGTACGACCGCCTGCTGAGCCAGGGCCGGGCGGCGCGCCGGCCGGTCGCCAGCGGCGGGGCGCCCGAGCCGCTGCCCGCGCACGTCCGCGGGGGGCAGAAGCTGCGCCGGGACGGCGACTGACCGGCCAGCGTGCCGGTTCTCAGCGCGCCGCTTCTCAGCGTCCGGGCAGCAGGCGCCCGAGCAGTTCCGCCAGGCGATCGGCCTCGACCGGCCGGAAGCGGGCGCCGAAGTGGCGCTCGATGGCGGCGGCATAGGCCGGCCACATGCGCCGGCGCAGGGCCCGGCCGGCCTCGGTGAGAGCGACGAGCTGGCCGCGCCGATCGTCCGGGCAGGGCCGGCGCTCCACGTAGCCCGCCCGCTCCAGCCGGTCGAG
>CAZDBC010000372.1:0-3900 GCA_964503295.1 uncultured Kiloniellaceae bacterium
CAGAATGTCAACGTGATCATCGGGATGGGAATCGCGATCGTCGTCGTCGCGCTCCGTGGCGGTCTCGGCCTTGCAGTCCTGCCGTCGCTCGAGCCGCCCGCCTGGGATGCGCTGGCCGCCGCCTTGCCGGCGGTCACGGGTGCCGCGCTGGCCTGGATGCTGCCGGCCATCTGGCTGGTGTTCTGGGCGGCCGCCCGCCTCGATCCGGGCCGGGTCACCCTCCTCTTGCTGAGCGAGGTGGTGGCGGCCTCGCTTTCCGCCGCACTGCTCACCGAGGAGCCTTTCGGCACGCGCGAGCTGATCGGCTGTCTGCTGGTGGTGACGGCCGGCGTGCTCGAAGGGCTGCCGGCCCGGCGCCGGGCGGAGGCGGGGGCGGGGCTGTCGTGACCGGCGCCCCCGACCTTAGCCCCGACCTCCGGCCCGCGTTCCGCATCGAGCCCGAGCGGCCGCAGGACGCTGCCGTCAACGACGATCTGCTCGACCGCACCTTCGGCGTCGAACGCAGGGAGAAGACCGTCTATCGCCTGCGCGAGGGGATCGCGCCGGTGGTCGAGCTCTGTTTCTCGGCGATCGATCCGAACGGCACCCTGCTCGGCGCGCTGCGCTTCTGGCCGGTGCGGGTGGCTGGGCGTGCAGCGCTCCTGTTCGGACCGCTCGCCGTCGAGCCGGCCCTCCAGGGTCGGGGAATCGGGCGCAGCCTGACCGGCCACGGCCTGGAACGGGCGCGCGCCCTCGGTCACCGTCTGTGCCTCGTGGTCGGCGACCCCGCCTATTACGCGCCTTTCGGCTTTGTCAACGCGGTCGCGGCCGGCCTGGAACTGCCAGGTCCGGTCGACCCGGTGCGCTTCCAGGTCCTGGAGCTGGCCCCGGGCGCCCTGGTCGGCGTCTCGGGGCCGGTCGAGCGCGCCGACGGCCGCCCCGTCGCCGGCGAACCCCGGCGCGCGCTCAACGGTTGAGGCGCCAGATGTCGTATGTCAGGAGGGTCGCGAAGAGAACCCAGGCGAGATAAGGCAGCATGAGCCAGCAGGCCGCCCGGGAATGGCGCTGGAAGGCGAGGATGGTCGCAACCACGGCGGCGGTCAGGGCGACGGCATCGATCAGCGCGAGGTCGAGGCGGCGCAGGCCGAAGAAGCAGTAAGACCACAGTCCGTTCAGCCCGAGCTGGACGAAGAACAGCGTCATGGCCGGCGCCATGCGCTCGCGCTCCCCGGCCCGCCAGACCTGCCAGGCCGCGATTGCCATCAGCAGATAGAGCAGGGTCCAGGCGACCGGAAAGGCCCAGTCCGGCGGCGTATAGGCCGGCTTGGCGAGCCCCGGATACCAGCTTTCCAGACTGGGCGCCGTGACGTAGGCGCCGAAGCGACCCACCGCCAGGGTCGCGATGGCGAAGCAGAGCAGGACCAGCGGCGAGGTGAGAGATCGGTAGCGCCTTGGCATGCCGCCTTGTTTAGCGGCCCTCCCGATGCCACGCCAGCGCGAGCGCACCGAGCCCGGCCAGCAGGACCAGAAGTCCCGGCAACAGCGGCACCTGGCTGGTCCCGGTGACCACGTACTCGCCGTTGCGCAGTACGCCCAGCCAGTCGCTGCCATGGCGGTCGCGTCCCGGCGTTACCCGGCGCAAGTCCGGCGGCCCGGCCTCGGCGAGACGCACCAAGCCGCCGCCGCTTGCCTCGAGCAACGGCGCGAGCGGTTCGGCCGAGGCGCGCAGGTCGGCGAACTCGAGCGGATTGGGCGGGCCGGCGGCGGCCAGCGCGCCGAGCTCGCCCTGGCGCACCTCGTAAAGGCCGAGCTGGTCGATCTCGATCGCGGCCGTCGCCCGGCCGCCTTCGGCCGGTTCGAGGACCACCTCGCGGGTCTCGCCCGAGGGCAGGGTGACGGTCGCCTCGGCCGTCTCGGGAGTGAGGGAGCGCCGCTCGATGCGCAGCCGGTTGCCGTCGACCGTCGCGCGCAGGTCCTCTTCCTCCAGGTCCGGCTCCTTCATCAGCCAGTGCGCGATGCGGCGCAGCAGCTCGGCCTGCGGGCCGCCGCCTTCGAAGCCGCGCGACCAGAGCCACATATGGTCGCTGAGGAACTGCGCGACGCGGCCTTCGCCGACCCGGTCGAGGATCAGCAGCGGCCGCTCGTCGAGGCCGCTCATGACCACGTCGCCCTCGCGCGGCACTGCGTCGACGTGGCGGAACCAGCGACCCCACTCGGGGTCGGCGTCGCTGGCATTGGCGCCGTCCAGCTCGGCGGTCACCGGGTGGCGCCGGCCGAGCTCCGTCACTCGCGGCCGGAAGCCCTCCTCATAGACGGAGCCGGTCGGTTCGGCGGGCAGGATCCGGCCGAGCGGGGTGCGGTAGAGCGACAGCGGCGTGGCGAAGGTCGGGCCGACCGCCTCCAGCAGGGCGCCGCCCTGCTCGACGTAGCGGGCGATGTTGTCGAGATAGATGGTCGGCAGGACGCCGCGCCGCCGGTAGCGGTCGAAGATGATGAGATCGAACTCGTCGAGCTTGATCTCAAACAGCTCGCGCGTCGGAAAGGCGATCAGCGAAAGCTCGCGGATCGGCGTGCCGTCCTGCTTCTCCGGTGGGCGCAGAATGGTGAAATGGACCAGGTCGACCGAAGGGTCGGACTTGAGAATGTTGCGCCAGGCGCGCTCGCCGGCGTGCGGCTCGCCCGACACCAGCAGGACGCGCAGGCGGTCGCGCACGCCCTTGACCTCGACCGCGGTGCGGTTGTTGACCAGCGACAGCTCGCGCGGACCGGGTGCCGCCTCGAGCTCGAGCACCGTCGGGCCGCGGTGGGTCAGCTCGAACTCGAGCTCCTGCTCGCGGCCGACCGGCACCTGCAGGCGCTGGGTCTCGACGCCGTCCTGCCGCAGGACCACTGGGGCCAGCCGCCGCGCGTCGGCCTCGGCGCCGAGATCGTCGACGCGCAGCTTCATGGTCAGCCGGTTCCCGACGATGCCGAAACTCGGCGCCTGCAGGACGGTCAGGCGCCGGTCGCCCTCGTCGCGCTCGCCGGTCAGCAGCAGGTGAAGCGGCGCGTCGACGCCCAGTTCGTCCCAGGCGGGCGGCACGTCGTGGACCTGTCCGTCGCTGACCATGAGGATCGCCGCGACGCGTCGGCTCGGTACCTGGGACAGCGCCCGGCGCGCGGCGGCGAAAAGCTGCGTGCCCTGACTGTCGAGCCCCGTCGCGTCCTCGCCGGCGCGAACCAGCCGGGCGTCGACGTCGTCGAACGCGGCGAGACCCTCCATCAGCGTCTCGACCGCCGCGTCGCGCTGTGCGGCGCGGTCGCCGACGGTCTGGCTCTGGCTTTGATCGGCGATCACCAGCACCACGTCCTCGAGCGGCTGGCGCTGTTCCTCGACCAGCGCGGGATTGAACAGGGCGAGCAGCAAGACCAGGGCGGCGGCGCTGCGCCACCAGACGCCGCGCGCCCGGCGCCAGAACGCAAGCCCGAGCGCGAGCAGGGTGAGCAGGCCCAGGCCGGCCAGCAGCGGCCAGGGCAGGAGCGGTGCCCAGGACAGGGAAAAGGCGCTCATCGGCGGCGCCCTTCTGACTTTGCGGCGGTCACTGCCCGAGCCTTTCGAGAATGAAGGGGACGTGAACCTGGTCGGCCTTGTAGTTGCCGGTCAGGGCGTACATCACGAGGTTGACGCCGAAGCGGTGCGCCATCTCGCGCTGGCGGGCGCCGCCCGGCACCACGGCGAAACGCGGCTGGCCGGTCTCGTCGACGGCCCAGGCGCCGGCCCAGTCGTTGCTGCCGACGATCACCGAGGCGACGCCGTCGTTGTCCTGATCGTCGGCAGACTCCAGCCACAGCGTGCCGCCGACGTAGCGCCCGGGAAAGTCCTGCAGCAGATAGAACGATTTGGTCAGGACATGTTCGGGCGGCACGGGCACGAGCGGCGGA
>CAZDBC010000373.1:0-3894 GCA_964503295.1 uncultured Kiloniellaceae bacterium
ACTCCAAGCGTGCCAACATTTATTACCTGGAGCATTGTCGGGTGCTCGTTAATGGGGCATCGACGTCGCGCAGATGCCCGAGGTGCTGGCGCTGCTGCGCGCGCAGCCGGCGCTGTCGCTGCAGGGCCTGGCCGTGCACATCGGCTCGCAGCTCACCGACCTCGCGCCCTATGCCGCCGCCTTCGAGCGTCTGGCGCGGCTCTACCGCGAGCTGCGCGATGCCGGCTTCGCGCTGCGCCGGCTCGACTTCGGCGGCGGGCTCGGCGTCACCTACTGTGACGAGACGCCCCCTGCCGTGGCAGACTACGTCGATCTGGTGCGCCGGGCGACCGCAGGTGTCGAGGCCGAGCTGCTGTTCGAGCCGGGCCGCTTCCTGGTCGCCGACGCGGGCATCCTGGTCACGCGGGTGATCTACGTGAAGGAGGCCCCGGCGCGCAACTTCGTGATCGTGGACAGCGCGATGAACGATCTCCTGCGTCCGCCGCTCTATGAAGCCTGGCACGACGTCAGGCCGGTACGCGCCGCGCCGGCCCCGGCCGGCGCCCGGCCGGCGGACATCGTCGGGCCGATCTGCGAGAGCAGCGACACCCTGGCGCGCGACCGCCTGCTGCCGCCGCTGCGCCCCGGCGACCTGCTGGCGATCTTTTCCGCCGGGGCTTATGGCGCGGTAATGTCTTCGACCTATAATACAAGACTGGAGGCGCCGGAGGTCATGGTCCGGGGACGAGACCATGCAGTCGTGCGGCCGCGCCAGAGCTACGACCGCCTGATCGGCCGGGACCGCCTGCCGGACTGGCTCGACGAGCCGGCAACCAGGAGCTCGCGCGGCGCCGCCTAGGACCGGAGGTGCCGACGGCCGCTCGGCAAATGCCGCCTGCAACAGACGCCTGCGAGGTACGCAAACGATGTCCCAGCAAGAAAACCGTGCCGGACCCCGTTTCGACCGCATTGCGCGCAAGCTCGGCCTTGCCCGCCTGGTGCTCTACTGGGAGGAGCTGTGGCCGGCACTCGGGCCGCTGTTCGGGGTGCTGGCGCTGTTCGTCGCGGTCGCCCTGTTCGACGTCCTGCCGCTGCTCAATCCCTGGCTGCACGGCGCCGTGCTGGCCCTGTTCGCCGCCGCCCTTCTGGGCGCCTGCTGGCACGCCGCGCGCCGGCTGCGCCTGCCCGACCGCCGTTCGGGCATCCGGCGCCTGGAGACCGACAGCGGGCTGACCCACCGGCCGCTCGAGTTCCTGGCGGACCGGCCGGCGGGCGACGCGAACGAGCCCGGCCGCTCGCTCTGGCAGGCGCAGCGCCGTCGCGTCCTGGGCCAGATCGCGCGGCTCCGGGTGCGCCCGCCGCGCCCCCAGGCGGCGACGCGCGACCCGCTCGCGCTGCGCGCCCTGCTCGGCCTGGTGCTTCTGGTCGCCGTGGCGACAGGCCACGAGGGCTGGCTCGACCGCCTGGCCCGGGCGGTCGAGCCGCAGTTCGCCGGCGCCGCCGCCGCCCTGCCGCCGAGCCTGAACGTCTGGATCAATCCGCCCGCCTACACCGGCCGGGCGCCGGTCTTCCTGACCGCCGACCCCGGCCCTGAAGAGAACGCTGCGGCCGGGCAGAGCAATGCGACCTTCGTCCCGGAGAGCCTGGAGGTGCCGGCCGGCAGCACCCTGCTGGCGCAGGTCCAGGGCGGCAATGCCGTGCCCGAGTTGCAGGTCGACCAGAGCGGCAGCGCGTTTCGCGAGATCGGCAGCGGCTCCTACGAGGTCGAGCACGAGCTGGTCGACGCCGAACGCCTTGCGGTGGTGCAGGACGGCCGGACGCTGGCCGAGTGGCCGGTCACCGTACGTCCCGACGCGCCGCCGAACGTGGAGTTCACGGCTGCCCCGGGACGCAGCGAGCGCATGGCCCTGCGCCTCGACTACCAGGCAGAGGACGACTACGGCCTGGCCAGCCTGACTGCCGAGATCAGGCGGATCGACGCCCCCGATATCGAGCCGATCGAGCTCGAGCTCCTGCTTCCCGGCGCCAACCTGCGCGAGGCCGAAACCAGCGCGTTCCACGACCTGACGCCGCACCCCTGGGCCGGCCTGGCGGTCGAGATCACCCTGGTGGCGACCGACGTGCCGGGCCAGACCGGGCGCAGCGACAGCGTGCGCACGGTGCTGCCGGAACGTGTTTTCAACCATCCCGTGGCGCGCGCGCTGATCGAGCTGCGCCGGCAGCTCACTTTGAACCCGGAGGCGCGCTATCCGGTCGTGCGCCAGCTGGCGGAGATCTACCAGCGGCCCGAGCACTTCTTCCACGACGTCGTGGTGGCGCTCGCCATTCGCGTCGCCGAACGCCGGCTGATCCACGGCCGCGGCGCGGACACCGTGCCCGAAGTGCAGCAGCTTCTGTGGGAGACGGCGCTGCGCATCGAGGAGGGCGATCTGGCGATCGCCGAACGCGAGTTGCGCCGGGCGCAGGAGGCGCTGCTGGAGGCGCTGGCGCGCGATGCCTCGGACGAAGAGATCGAGCGCCTGATGGACGAGCTCGAGCGCGCGCTCGACGAATTCCTCGAGGCGCTGGCGGAACAGATGATGGAGGATCTGGCGCGCGGCGACACCGAACAGTTCGAGCAGATCTCGCCCGACCAGATGATGCAGCGCCAGGATCTCCAGGAGATGCTCGACCGGGCGCGCGAACTGGCCCGAAACGGCGCGCGCGATGCGGCGCGCGAGCTGCTGTCGCAGCTTCAGCAGATGCTGGAGAACCTGCGCGCCGGCATCATGAACCAGCAGCTCGACGACAGCACGCGCGGCGCCCAGGAAATGATGCGCGACATGGACGACCTGATGCGCCGCCAGCAGGAGCTGCTCGACCGCAGCTTCCAGCGCTCGCAGCGCCAGAACCAGGGCCAGCAGAGCGGCGACCAGCGCGCGCGCGAGCGGGCCGAGAGCCGGCGCGACGCCCAGGGACAGGAGCAGCTTCGCCGCGACCTGGGCGACATGATGCGCCAGCTCGGCGAGGCCTTCGGCGAGATCCCGCGCCCCCTTGGCCGCGCCGAGCAGGAGATGCGCGATGCCCGCGACTTCCTGCAGGAGGGCCAGTCGGGCGATGCGGTGCAGCCGCAGACGCGCTCGCTCGACCAGCTTCAGCAGGGCATGCAGTCGATGGCCGAGCAGTTCATGGAGATGATGAACAACGCCGGCGAAGGCGGCCAGGGTCAGGTCGGCGGCCGGCCGGGCGAGGGTTACGATCCGCTCGGACGGCAGACCGGCCGCAACGGCCAGGAGGCGCTCGAGGGCGTCGAGATCCCCGACCAGATGGAGCTGCGCAAGAGCCGCGAGATTCTGGACGAGCTGCGCCGGCGGCGCGGCGAACGCCAGCGGCCGACCATTGAGCTCGACTACATCGACCGTCTGCTGCGCCAGTTCTGAGGCCGCGGCGCGCGGCCGGGACGCGCGCTCAGTGGCGCGTCATCTCGAAGTCGGGATCGGTCATCGCCTGCTCGGCGGCGTCGCAGATCTGGCGCAGGGTGAAGGGCTTCGGGATCACCTCGAAGATCAGGGCCTCGAGGTTGTGAGCGCGTTCGCGCTGCGCGGCGTAGCCGGTCATGAGCAGGACGCGCAACTCCGGATAGTCGCGTGCCACGCGCAGGGCGAGGCCGATGCCGTCCAGCCCCGGCATGACGATGTCGGTGATCAGAAGATCGAAGCGGTCGCCGCTCAGCCGTTCGAGCGCCTGGATGCCATCGTCGACCGTCGTCACCTCGTGGCCGCGATGGGCCAGCGCCCGTCCGACGAAGGTCTGAACGGCCTCGTCGTCCTCCGCCACCAGAATGCGTGCCATGCCGGGGACTCCGACGATCAATTGCGAGGATGTCGCCGCGCGGTCGCACGACAACGCGCCACAATGGCCCCGGTTGGCTTAACG
>CAZDBC010000374.1:0-3881 GCA_964503295.1 uncultured Kiloniellaceae bacterium
GCGGAGGCCGTGGCCGAACCGGCGCCGGCGCCCGCCGCCGCCGCCGAGACCACGCCGCAGACGGCGCCGGCGGCCCGGGTCGTGACCCTGCGCTCGCTCACCCGCGACGGCGAGCTGCCGACCCTCGACGTCGAGCGGCCGCGCGCCGCCTTCGACTTCGTCGTCCCGCCCACCGCCCGCGTCGACGCGCTCGACCTGCAGCTCGGCTGGATCAACAGCCCGGAGCTGGCGGCCGATCCGGCCGGGCTCGAGCTCTACCTCAACGGCGCGCTGGTCGAGCGGCTGCCGGTGGTGCCGACCGGGCGCCAGCAGGACGCGACGATCCAGCTGCCCGCCGAGGCGGTCCGCGCCGGGCGCAACACGCTGGCGCTGGTCGGTCGCTACACCCGCGATCTGCGCTGCGAGCGGCCGGACATCGAAAGCTGGACCGGCTTCAGCGCCGGGCAGTCGTTCCTCAAGCTCACCGCCGAAGCGGAGCGCGACGCCGTCACGCTGGCCGATCTCGACCGCGCCAGCTGGCGCTGGGGCATCGCCGACCGTGGGGTGACGCTGTTGACCACCCGCATGCCCGACGACGCGCTGTTGACCACCGGCGCCAACCTCGCCGGCGCGCTGTCGCTCAGGCGCGAGCAGGCCGGCCTCGCCGTCCGCCACCGCCTGGTCGAGCCGGCGCCGGCGGCGGGCCCGGCCACCGCGCCGCGGCTGCGCCCCGAGCAGCTGGCGGCGGGCGTCAACGTCCTGTTCGGCACCGCCGACGCGCTCGCCGAGGTCCTGCCCGAGGCCCTGGTCGAGCGGATCGACCGGCCGGTGCTCGGCCTGCACCGCCCGGCGGCGGCCCCGGAGAGCCTCGTCGTCATCCTCTCCGGTCGGACCCAGGCGGAGGTGCACCTGGCGGCGGCGACGCTCGCCAACCGCGACTTGGTGCTGCCCGATGCGGCCTGGGCGGAGCTGCCGCGCACGCTCGCGCCGCGGGCGACGCCGCGCCGCAGCCTGCGCAGCGACACCCGCTACCGCTTCGACACCCAGGGCCTGCTGCGCTTCGACGCCGCCGCCCAGCGCCTCGAGCTGACCATGCCCGCCGGCCTGATGGCGCTCGACAACCGCAAGCTGACGCTCGACCTCGACTACGCCCACGCCCCGGGCCTGCCGGCGGGCGCGGTGCTCGAGGTGCTGGTCAAAGGCCGGGTGGTGCGGCAGCTGAAGCTCGACGAGCCGAGCGGCGCGTTGGTGCGCGGCCGGCGGGTGCGGCTCGAGCTCGCCCGCTTTCGCCCCGGCGCCAACACCATCGCCTTCCGCCCGGGCGTCGTCGGCCGCGACGCCGACGCCTGCGCGCGCACCCCCGACTCCTGGGTCGAGGTCTTCGCCGACAGCGAGCTCGAGATCCCGCCCCTGGTCGCCGTCGACCGCTATCCGGACCTGGCGCTCTTGACCGGCGACGGCCCGCTCGGACGCGGCGGTGGCGGTGCGCTCGGCTTCACCGTCGCCGCCGCCGATCCGGCCGTGATCGGCGCCGCCTGGACCCTGGCCGCCCGGGTCGCGGCGAGCCACGACCAAGCGCTGCCGCAGCTGGAGATGCGCCTCGCCCAGCCGAGCGAGCGGCCCCACGCCGTCTGGGTCGGGACCGCCGATCGGCTCGATCCGCGCGTCGCCGCGTCGTCCGGGCTGGCGGACGTGGTGCTCGGCGGGGCCGACGCCACCCGGATCGCCAAGGCGGCGCCGGCGGCGACGCATGGCCGCCGCTCGGCCTGGCTCGACGAGCTCGACGAGGTCGAGCGGCCGGGGCTCGTCCGCACGCTGGCGGAAACCACGCTCCAGGCCACCGGCCTCGAGCGCGTGGCCGAGCTGGTCCAGCCGCTGGAGCTGGCGCCGGCGCAGCTCGCGGAGTGGCGCAGCCGCGCCACCGCCTTCTTCCGGCTCGATCAGGTCGCCGAGGTGACGCGGCTGCCGAGCGACCGCAGCTTCGACGCCGCGCTCGCCGGCGTGCCGCGCCACGGCCGGCGCGGCGGCCTCGGCGCCGAGCTGTTCGTGGTCGCGGTCGACGCCGCCGTCCTCGAGCAGGCCGTCACCGATCTCGTTCGCCCCGAACGCTGGGATCGGCTCGAGGGCACGGCCGCCGCCTGGCGCCTGGACGCCGAGACCATGGCCACCGCCACGCCGGTGCGGCCGGTGGCGGTGCCGACGGACGCCGATCTGGCGACGCTGTCGCTCTGGTACGCCAACCGCTTCGCCGCCAACCCGGCGAGCTGGTTCCTGGTCGTCGTCACCGGCGCCGTGGTGCTGGGCGTCGCGGTCTCGATCGCCGTCGGCCGCGAGGACGGGCGATGAGCGCGCGCGCACCGGCGGTGACCCGGCGCCGCGCCGTCGCCGGGCTGGGGGCCGGACTGGGCGCCGGGCTGGCGGCGGGGCTGGCCGGGCCCGCGAGCGGGCTCGGCGCGGTCGAGCGCGGCTATCTCAAGCGCGCCGAGTGGGACGCCTTCAAGGCGCGGTTCATGACCGCCGAGGGCCGCATCGTCGACACCGGCAACGGCGATCGCAGCCACAGCGAAGGCCAGGGCTTCGCGATGGTGCTGGCGACGGCGTTCGACGATCCGGGGGCGTTCTTGGCGCTCTGGCGCTGGACCCGCACGACGCTGCAGGTCCGCGACGACGCGCTGTTGGCGTGGACCTGGGATCCCGCCGCCGGCGCGATCGCCGACCGCAACAACGCCACCGACGGCGACCTCTTCGTCGCCTGGGGGTTGCTGCGGGCCTTCGCCCGCTGGGGCGAGCCCGCCTGGCGCGACGAGGCCGTCCGCATCCTCGCCGCCGTCGTCGCCCACTGCGTGGTGCGTCGCGGCGACGGCCGCCTGCTCCTGCCCGGCGCCGCCGGCTTCGTCCGCGACGACCGGGTGGTCGTGAACCCGTCCTACTGGGTCTATCCGGCCTTCGCCGCCTTCGCCGAGGCCGGCATCGACGGTCCCTGGCGCGCGCTCGCCGGCACCGGCCGGGCGCTGGTCGACGGCTTCGCCGCCGGCGGCACCGGCCTGGTGCCGGACTGGTGCGCCGTCGGCGAGCGGGTCACCCCCGCCGCCGACCTGCCGTTCGCCTTCGGCTTCGACGCCGTGCGGGTGCCGCTCTACCTGCGCTGGGCCTACCCCGCCGGCGAGGTCCGCGCCCGGCTGCGGCCGGTGGTGGCCTACGCCGAGCGCTACGGCGCCATCGGCGCCGTGCCGGCGACGATCGACCTCGCCACCGGCGAGACCGCCGCCTACCCGATGTCGCTCGGCGCCCAGGCCATCCTGCTTCTGGCCGAGCACGCGGTCGCCGGCGGCGAGCTTTTGCTCCCGCTCAAGCGCGACGACCGCGACTACTACGCCAACGTCCTCCTTCTCCTCACCAAGCTCGCCGCGACGGAGATGCCGCGATGAAACGAGTCCATCTGGTGATCGCCGGCAGCGTGGCGATCACGGCCGCCGCGGCGGCCTTGACCTGGCCCCACGCCGCGACGACCCCCTGGGGCGGCGAGCCGGCCGCGACGCAGAGCTTCGAGCTGCCCGACGTGCTCGCCTCGGCGCCAACCGATGCCGCCGCCGGCGGCGCGGGCGACGCGGTCGAGGTCGACACGAGCTATCTCTGGGCGGCGTTCGAGGCCGGTGACTACGCCTCGGTGCGCGAGGAGCTGCGCGTGCTGGCGCGGCTGCACCCCGAGTGGACGCCGCCGTCGGACCTGGTGCGGCTCACCGACGCCATGCAGAGCCGCGCGGTCGTCCTGCCCGCCGTCGCCAACGGCGCCTTCGCCGACGCGGTGGCCTATTACGAGGCCCATCGCGAGCGCTTCGCCTGCGCCGACGTCACCATCGAGGCGCTGTGGGCGGTGGCGGAGGCCTACGCCGCGCGCGAGC
>CAZDBC010000375.1:0-3870 GCA_964503295.1 uncultured Kiloniellaceae bacterium
CCCTATCCGACCATGGTGCGCGACTTCCAGTCGGTGATCGGCCGCGAGGTGCGCGAGCAGATCATGGAGGCCGAAGGCCGCCTGCCCGACAGCCTGGTCGCCTGCATCGGCGGCGGCTCCAACGCCATGGGGCTGTTCCACCCGTTCTTGGATGACAAGGACGTCGCCATCGTCGGCGTCGAGGCGGCCGGACGCGGCCTGGACAGCGGCGAGCACGCCGCCTCCCTGACCGGGGGCCGACCCGGGGTGCTGCACGGGAACCGCACCTATCTGCTGCAGACCGCGGACGGGCAGATCACCGATGCCCACTCGATCTCGGCCGGCCTCGACTATCCCGGCATCGGCCCCGAACACGCCTGGCTGCACGAGGCCGGACGGGTCAAGTACGTCGCCGCGACCGACCAGGAGGCGCTGGACGCTTTCCAGTTCTGCGCCCGGCTGGAAGGCATCATTCCCGCTCTGGAGCCGGCCCACGCGCTCGCCTACGTCCGCAAGATCGCACCGACCCTGCCGCGCGACCACATCCTGGTCATGAACTTGTGCGGACGCGGCGACAAGGACATCTTCACCGTCGCCGAGGCGCTCGGCATGGATGTCGGGGGCCCCGGCGGAGCCGGAGCGAAGCCGTGAGCGCAGAGACCGCAGAGCTGCCGGCAAGCGCCGGCCAGCGCAGCCCGAGCCGGCTCGAGCGGCGCTTCGCCGCGCTGAAGGACGAAGGGCGCGGCGGCCTGGTCACCTTCATCACCGCCGGCGATCCGGACCCCGAGACCTCGCTCAAGATCCTCAAGGGACTGCCGAAGGCCGGCGCCGACGTGATCGAGCTCGGCATGCCCTTTTCCGACCCCATGGCCGAGGGGCCGCCGATCCAGGCATCGAGCCTGCGCGCGCTGAGCGCCGGCATGACCCTGGCCAAGACGCTCGCAATGGCGCGCGCCTTTCGGGAGGGGGACCAGGAGACGCCGCTTGTCCTGATGGGCTACTACAATCCGATCTATGCCTATGGCACCGGGCGCTTCGTCAAGGATGCGGCGGCGGCCGGAGTCGACGGCCTGATCATGGTTGACCTGCCGCCGGAGGAAGACGACGAGCTGTGCCGGCCGGCGATCGCCGCCGGGCTGCACTGGATCCGCCTCGCCACGCCGACCACCGACGACGCGCGCCTGCCGGTCGTGCTCGGCAGCGCCGGCGGCTTCGTCTACTACGTCTCGATCATGGGCATCACGGGCACGCGGGACGTCCCGACCGATGCCGTACGGACAGCGGTTGCGCGCCTGCGCCGGCACACCGACCTGCCGATCGCCGTCGGCTTCGGCGTCAAGACGCCGGACCAGGCCTCCGCCATCGCCGGGATCGCGGATGCCGCGGTGGTCGGCTCGGCCATCGTCGAGGCGGTGCGCGCCAATCTGGACGACCAGGGCCGTGCCCGGCCGGAGCTGGTCGAGCGGGTCCTGGCCCTCGTCGGAGACCTCGCCGCAGGGGTGCGCGAAGCGCGATGAACTGGATCTCCAACTACGTGAGGCCCAAGATCCGGGCGCTGGTCAACCGCCCCGACATCCCTGAGGACCTGTGGGAGAAGTGTCCGAGCTGCGGACAGATGATCTTCCACCGCGAGCTGGAAACCCGTCAAAGGGTGTGCCCGCACTGCGGCTATCACATGCGCATCGGTCCCAAGCGACGGCTCGAGCTGCTGTTCGACGACGGCAAGTACACGCCGATCGAGCTGCCGAAGACGGCCCAGGATCCCTTGCGCTTCCGCGACCGCCGGCGCTACAGCGAGCGGCTGCGCGAGGCACAGAGCAAGACGGGAGACCCGGAGGCGATCATCGTCGCCCACGGCACCATCGGCGGGCGTGCCGTGGTCGCGGCGGTGTTCAACTTCGACTTCATGGGCGGCTCCATGGGAATGGCCGTGGGCGAGGCGCTGGTCGCCGCGGCACGGCTGGCCGTGGTGCAGGAAGCCGCGCTGCTGACGGTGCCGGCCTCGGGCGGCGCGCGCATGCAGGAGGGCATGCTCTCGCTGATGCAGATGCCGCGCACGGTGATCGCGGTCGACATGGTCAAGGATGCCGGCCTGCCCTATCTCGTGCTGCTGACCGACCCGACGACCGGCGGCGTCACGGCCTCGTTCGCCATGCTGGGCGACATCGCGCTCGCCGAGCCCGGCGCGATCATCGGCTTCGCCGGCCAGAGGGTGATCACCGAGACCATCCGCGAGACCCTGCCCGAGGGCTTTCAGCGCGCCGAGTACCTGCTGGAACACGGCATGATCGACATGGTCGTGCACCGCAGCGACCTGCACGCCACCCTCGCCCGTCTGCTCGACCTGCTGCGCGCGCCGACGCCGAGCGCCGAGGTCGTGCCCCTGATGCCCGAGCGCAGCCCGGCGCGCAGCGGCGCGGCAAGCCTGAAGCCGGTGGCAGCGGACAAGGAGAGCGAGGCCGGGGCCGAGGCGAGCGACCGGGATGACGCGGCTCAGTGACCTGATCCTGGAGCGGCTGACCCGGCTGCACCCCAAGGTCATCGACCTCTCGCTCGAGCGCATCGAGCGGCTGCTGGCACGACTCGACCATCCCGAACGTCGGCTTCCGCCGGTGGTTCACATCGCAGGCACAAACGGCAAGGGCTCGCTGGTCGCCTACCTGGAGGCCATGCTGCGCGCCGCCGGCCGTCCCGTGCAAAGCTACATCTCCCCGCACCTGGTGCGCTTTCACGAGCGGATCCGCTTCGACGGTGCGCCGATCGACGAAACCGACCTCGCGCGCCTGCTTGCGCGCTGCGAGAACGCGAACGGCCCCGCAGCGATCACCTTCTTCGAGATCACCACCGCCGCCGCCTTCCTCGCCTTCGCCGAACGGCCGGCCGATCTTCTGCTGCTCGAGACCGGCCTGGGCGGGCGGCTCGACGCGACCAACGTGGTCGAACGGCCGCGTCTGACCGCCATCACGCCGGTTTCCATGGACCACATGCAGTTCCTGGGCGACAGCCTGCCGGCCATCGCTGGCGAGAAGGCGGGCATCCTCAAGACCGGCGTGCCGGCCGTGGTCGGGCCGCAGGACCCGGCCGCCCTGGAGGTGATCCAGGCCCGGGCCGCCGAGCTCGACGTCGCGCTTTACCGTCATGGCCGCGACTGGCTGTGCCGGCTCGAGAGCGGCCGGCTGGTGTTCGACGGTCGTCGCGGCACGCGGGTCTTTCCCCTTCCGGTGCTGGCCGGCCTGCACCAGGTCGACAACGCCGGCATGGCGCTCGCGTGCGCCGAGTTGCTCGAGGACCTCGAGCTGCCCGAGTCGGCCCGCGCCGCCGGCCTGACGCGCGCCGTCTGGCCGGCGCGCATGCAGCGCCTGACCCGCGGTCCCCTGGTCGAGCGCCTCCCGGAGGGCTGGGAGCTGTGGCTCGACGGCGGCCACAACGCCGCCGCGGGGACCGCCCTGGCGGCCAGCCTGACGGCCTGGAGCGACCGGCCGATCCACCTGGTCTACGGGATGCTGAACAGCAAGGCGGCGGGCGACTTCCTGCGTCCGCTGGCCCCGCTTTGCGGCAGTCTCGGCGCGATCGCCATTCCCGGCGAGACCAACTCCTTGTCCGCCGAGGCAGCCGCCGGCCACGACCCGTCCGGCCGCGCGGTCGCCTGCGGCAGCCTGGCCGATGCCCTCGAACGGGTCCTGGCAGCGGGCCCGGACCCGGCGCGGGTGCTGATCTGCGGCTCGCTCTACCTGGCCGGACAGGTGCTCGCCGAGCACGGCTGAGGCCCGGGCGGGCACAAGAAAAACCCCGCCGAAGCGGGGTTTCCCATGGTCTCGCGAAACGACGCGGCGGCCCTAGACCACCGATTCGACCCACTCGTGGAGCTGGTTCTTGGCCAGGGCGCCGACC
>CAZDBC010000376.1:0-3870 GCA_964503295.1 uncultured Kiloniellaceae bacterium
ATCTCGCCCCCTACCGCGAGGACGGTTCGGTCGAGGTGGTCGGGGTCAATCTCGAGGGCGCCAAGTACACCCTCGCGGTGCCCCAGTACACGGCCGAGGCCGGCCTGACCGACTTCGCCGACATCGCCGAGTTCGAGGACGAGCTGGACGGCAAGATCTACGGCATCGAACCGGGCAACGACGGCAATCGCCTGCTGCTCGAGATGATCGGAAGCGACGCCTTCGGTCTCGGGGACTTCGAGTTGGTCGAGTCGTCCGAGCAGGGCATGCTCGCCCAGGTCGCGCGCAACGTGCGCAGCAAGGAGCACATCGTGTTTCTCGGCTGGGCGCCACACCCCATGAACAACAACTTCGATCTGGTCTATTTGGCGGGCGGCGACGATTGGTTCGGCCCGAACTACGGCGGTGCGACGGTCTACACGAACGTGCGCAAAGGTCTGCGCGAGGACTGCCCCAACCTCGGCCAATTCATCAGCAACCTGAAATTCACCCTGCCGATGGAAGGCGCGATCATGGGCGCGATCCTGAACGATGGCGCCGATCCGGAAGAGGCCGCACGGGCTTGGCTCCAGGACAATCCCGAGGTGCTCGACGACTGGCTGGCGGGCGTCACCACCTTCCAGGGCGGCGATGCCATGGCGGCTGTGCGCCAGGTGCTCGACCTCTGACCGTTGTCGTGCGACGGGGCGGCGCTGGCCGTCCCGTCCGCGAGGCCGCGCGCGGTTGCCGAGGGCGATGAGGGGGTCAGATCATGGACTGGCTGACTGAAAACAAGATTCCGCTCGGCGAGTGGATCAGGGGATTCGTCGATCTGCTCAACGAGCGGGCCGCCTTCCTCTTCAACATCATCTCCGACGTGCTCGGCACGGTGATCGAGGGGCTGGTCGATCTGCTGCTGGCGACACCGCCACTGCTGGTCGTGGCGCTGCTCGGCGGTCTGGCCTATTGGCTGCACCGCTCGGTGGCGCTGGTCGCCGGCGTCGTCTTGTCGCTGCTCCTGATCATCAATCTCGGCTATTGGGAGCCGACGGTGGAGACACTGGCTCTGGTCGTCTTCGCGACCCTGGTGTGCATGCTGGTCGGCGTGCCGGTAGGCATCGCCGCAGCGCACCGGCCTTGGCTCTACACGGCGATCCGGCCGGTGCTCGACCTCATGCAGACCATCCCGACCTTCGTCTACCTGATCCCGACCCTCATCCTGTTCGGGCTCGGCGTGGTGCCCGGACTGATCTCGACCGTGATCTTCGCGATCCCCGCGCCGATCCGGCTGACGCACCTGGGCATCACCTCGGTGCCCAAGCAGCTGCTGGAGGCGGGCGAGGCGTTCGGTGCGACCAAACGGCAACTGCTTTGGAAGGTGGAGCTGCCGCACGCCCTGCCGACCATCATGGCCGGCCTGACCCAGTGCATCATGCTGTCGCTCTCGATGGTCGTGATCGCTGCCCTGGTCGGCGCCAACGGTCTCGGCAAGCCGGTCGTGCGCGCGCTCAACACCGTCAACATCGCGCAGGGTTTCGAGGCCGGCCTGGCCATCGTTCTGGTCGCCATCCTGCTCGACCGCCTGTGCAAGCAGCGCAGCCGGGGGCGCGACTGACACCATGCCCGCGGTCGCCTTCGATCAGGTCGACATCATCTTCGGGAGAAAGCCGCACACGGCGCTCGCACTGCTCGACCAGGGCGCTTCGCGCGATCGCATCCTCGAGGAGACCGGGCAGGTCCTGGGCGTGGCCGGGGCCTCGATCGCGATCGACGAGGGCGAAGTCTGCGTCCTCATGGGGCTGTCCGGCTCTGGCAAGTCTACGCTGTTGCGCGCCGTTAACGGGCTCAACAAGGTGACGCGCGGCCGGGTGTTGATCGAACACGAGGGCGAGAGCGTCGACGTGGCCAGTTGCAACGCCGCGACGTTGCGCCGGCTGCGCATGGAGCGGATCGCGATGGTGTTTCAGCAGTTCGCGCTGCTGCCCTGGCGCACGGTGGCCGAGAACGTCGGTCTCGGCCTCGAGATTCGCGGTCTTGACCGCGCGCAACGCGCGGCCGTGGTCGAGGAGAAGCTGAAGCTCGTCGGCCTGGAGCAGTGGGCCGAAAAGTACGCGCACGAACTCTCGGGCGGCATGCAACAGCGTGTCGGCCTGGCGCGCGCCTTCGCGACCGACGCCGACATTCTCCTGATGGACGAGCCTTTCTCCGCGCTCGACCCGCTGATCCGCGGCCGCTTGCAGGACGAGCTGCTCGAGCTGCAGCGCGGCCTGCGCAAGACCATCATCTTCGTCAGCCACGATCTCGACGAGGCGCTCAAGCTCGGCACCCACATCGCGATCATGGATGGCGGGCGCATCGTGCAATACGGCGAGCCCGAGGAGATCGTGCTCAACCCGGCGAGCGACTATGTTGCCGACTTCGTCGCCCACATGAACCCGCTCAACGTGCTGCGCGGCGGCTCGCTGATGACGCCGCTCGAAAATCTGCAGCGCGCGGACGGCCGCGTCCTGCTCGACGGCGAGGGCAGGGTGCGTCTGGCGCTGGACGCGGCGGGTCGGCCCACCGGCGTCGAGCTCGACGGGCGACCGGGGCACTTGGTCGTCTACGAAGAGGGCTTCGATTGCAGCCGGTTGAACGGCACCGAGGTGATCCTGGCGCCGACCGATATGTCGATGCGCGCCGCCATCGAGCTGCGCCAGGCAACTGGTCATCCGATCGCCCTGCTGCGCGACGGGCGCCTGGCCGGCGTGTGCGGCGACGACGAGATCTATCGCGGCATCCTGCGGCAGGGTCAGGGAAGGGCGGCCATGCCGGCCTGACCGGCGGGCGCTCGCCCCCCCTCGCCGGACCTACTCGAGCACGCGCAGCATGAACTGGCGCTGCTGGTTGGCCAGGTCGTGGGCGTAGATGCTCGCCTGGTTCTGCGATTTGGCGTTGATCATCTCGGTCACCGCCTGAGCCAGGTCCTGGTCGGCCAGAGCCGAGGTGGCGGCCTGGGTGTTCTCGATCTGCGTCGCCAGGTTCTGCCCGGCCTGCTCGAAGCGCGACTGGGTGGCGCCGAATTCGGCCCGATAGTCGCTCACCTGGTTGATCGCGGCGTCGAGTCCGGAGAGTGCGTTCTGCGCATTGGCCAGGCTGTCCACACTCAGGGAGTCGATGCCGAGCGCGCCTTCTGTGGCGTCGACATTGTCCAGCGCGATGCTGTCGCCGACCTCGCTGCCGACGGCGAAGCTGCGGCTGTCGGTGTTGTCGAGCAGCGACTCGCCGTTGAAACGTGTCGTGCGCGCGATCTCGCCCACCTCCTCGCGCAGTTGCGTGAACTCCTTGTTGATCGCGCTGCGCTCGCTGTCGGTCACGGCGCCGGACAGCGCCTGGCCGGCCAGTTCCTTCATGCGCGTCAGGTTGTCGCTGATGCGAGCCAAACCGCCGTCGGCGATCTGGGCCAGCGATGCGCCATTGGCCGCGTTGCGTGCGCCCTGATTGAGCACCGCGGTGTCGGCCTTGAGTACGGTCGAGATGGCGAGCCCGGCGGCGTCGTCCGAGGCTTTCACGATGCGCGAGCCGCTGGCGATCTTGCCGAGCTGGTCCTGCATCACGAACGCGCTGTTGGCGATGAAGCGCGCGCTGCTGGTGTCAGAGACGGTCATGGTGGCTCTCCTCGACGCTGTCCTGCGCGCAGGGTGCCGCTCCCGTCCCTTTCGTTCCGGAAGCGCCCTTCCACGCGACTGCAGGCTACGCCGAGGGCGCTAACAAAAAATGAATTGAATCAATGAGTTAATGACAAATTCGCGGCAAAAGCCCAGCGCATTCACGGCAAATGCCGCCATGCCGAAGGACGCGCGTTTGCGCTTTTTCTGCTCAGCCGATGGCCTGTTCGAGTTCGGGGATGGC
>CAZDBC010000377.1:0-3861 GCA_964503295.1 uncultured Kiloniellaceae bacterium
CCAACTCGCCGCTGGTCAAGACCGCCATCGCCGGCGAGGACGCCAACTGGGGCCGGATCGTCATGGCGGTCGGCAAGGCCGGCGAGAAGGCCGACCGCGATCGCTTGTCGATCGCCATCGGCGGCGTCGAGATCGCGCGCGACGGGGCGGCGGTGCCGGGCTACGACGAAGCCCCGGTCGCTCGTCACATGAAGGGCAGCGAAATCGAGATCGCCGTCGACGTCGGGGTCGGGCGCGGCCGGGCCACGGTCTGGACCTGCGACCTGACCCACGGCTACATCGACATCAACGGCGCCTACCGCTCGTGACCGGGCGCGCGGGCAGCAACGGAGACTACGTCTTCGACCCTGGCGGCTGCTGGTCGCACGGCGAAGCCGACGCCGCGCCCGTCGGGGGCAAGCCGATCCTCCTGGTCGCCGCGGTCGCGCTGGTCGACCCGGACGGCCGGGTCCTGCTGGCCCGCCGGCCCGAAGGCAAGCCCATGGCCGGCCTGTGGGAGTTTCCCGGCGGCAAGCTCGAACCGGGCGAGACGCCGGAACAGGCCCTGATCCGCGAGTTGCGCGAGGAACTCGGCATCGATACGCGCCGGTCCTGTCTCGCGCCGATTGCCTTCGCCTCGCATGGTTACGAGGAGTTTCACCTGCTGATGCCGCTGTTCGTGTGCCGGGTCTGGCAGGGCCGGCCGCAGGCCGGCGAAGGGCAGGAACTGGCCTGGGTTCGGCCCGAACGGCTGCGCGACTATCCCATGCCCCCGGCCGACCTGCCGCTGATCCCGCTGCTCAGGGACCTGCTATAGCTCAGGACTTCGGCCTGGCCTTGTCGCCGGCCGGCCGTTCGACCGCGTCGAGGGCCTCGGCCAGGGGCGTCCGGGCGCTGCCCGGCCGCAGGGGCTTGGGCTGCGACTCATCGGGTGCCCAGCCGGTCAGATAGATGACGTCGAAGGTCGCCGGCAGGCGATCGTCGCGCCCGGCGAAGCGCGCTTCGTAGAGCGCGGCCGCGCGCAACAGGGTTGCGCGCCGGCTCAGGCCGCGGCGCCGCTCGGCGACGGCGTTGGCCTCGCCCATGCCGCGCAGATCCCGCATCAGGGCCAGGGCATTCGGGTAGGTCACGGTGATGCGGTCGAGGTCGGCGACCGGCAGGGCGAAGCCGGCGCGCTGCAGCAGGCCCGCGGCGTCGCGCAGGTCGACGAAGGGCGAGACGCGCGGGCTTGCGCCGCCCTCGACCTCGCTTTCGGCCTCGAGCAGGGCGCTGCGCAGTTCGTGCAAGGTCTCCCCGCCGAACAGGGCCGCAAGCAGCAGCCCGTCCGGCTTCAGCGCCTGACGCAACTGGAGCAGGCACCCGGGCAGGTCGTTGACCCAGTGCAGGCTGAGCAGGGAGAGTGCCAGATCGAAGCTGCCGGCGGCAAAGGGCAGCTGCTCCTCGTCGCCGACCAGGGCCGGCTGGCCGCCGCGCGCGGCGCTGCGCGCCAGGGTCTCGGAGAGCTCGCACTGGACCAGCCGCTCGACGCCGCCGCGCCCGCGCAGTCCGTCGGCGAGCACGCCGTGGTGGCAGCCGAGATCGAGGGCGCAGGGAAAGGAGCGGTTCACGTCGTCGAGCCGGTCGGCCAGCCGCTCGCCGATCTCGCGCAATAGGAACTCGTGCTGCGGCAGGCTGCGCGCCGCGCGGTCGCGGTGGCGCCGGACGGCCGCCCGCTGGAACGGGCCGAGTGCATCGTTCATACCCCCTATATGGCCGGCCGCATGGCGCGAAGCAAAGGCACCGGGCCGATTGACCGGAGCGTGCCGTGCGGCGGACACTCGGGGACCATGTCGGAACTTGTGCGTCTGGTCCGGGGCCTCGGGCCTGCCCTGCTCGACGCCGTGCTGCCGCCGCGCTGCCTGGCTTGCGGCGCCACGGTGGCCGTGAGCGGCGCGCTCTGCGCCGCCTGCTGGGAGCGGATCGACTTTCTCGGGCCGCCGCAGTGCAGCGCCTGCGGCCTGCCGTTCGACTACGACCAGGGGCCGGGCGCGCTGTGCGGCGCCTGCGCCCGCGCCCGCCCGCCCTACCGCCGGGGCCGGGCGGTGATGCGCTACGACGACCTCAGCAAGGCACTGATCCTGCGGTTCAAGCATGGCGACCGGACGGAAGGCGTTCCCGCCTTCGGCGGCTGGCTGGCGCGTGCCGGGGCGGAACTGCTGGCCGACGCCGACCTGTTGGCGCCCGTTCCGTTGCACTGGACGCGCTTGTGGGCACGTCGCTACAACCAGGCGGCGATGCTGTGCCATGCGCTGGGCCGAGTCAGCGGCCGGCCGGTGGTCGCCGACCTGCTCGTGCGCAGGCGGCGCACGCCGTCGCAGGGCCTGCGCAGCCGCGCCCAGCGCCGGCTCAACGTGCGCGGCGCCTTCCAGGTCAACCCCCGCCATGCCGCGGCCTGCCGGGGGCGCAGTGTCCTGCTGGTCGACGATGTCATGACCACCGGGGCAACGCTAGAGGCCTGCTGCGCGGCGCTGGAGCGCGCCGGGGCCGCCGCCGTCGACGTGCTCGCGCTCGCCCGGGTGGTGCGTCCCCGGATGGGCTGATGCCGCCGGCCTCGGCGCCGCTGTCGAAAGCCCGGAGGCTGCAAAAGCCGATGGGCCTAACCTATATCAGGAATTTGTGCGGAAAACGGCGGAGGGGTTGTCCATGGCACGGGTCGAGATCTACACCAGCATGCTGTGCGGCTATTGCTATCGGGCAAAGAAGCTGCTCGAGCGCAAGGGCGTCGCTTACGAGGAGACCGATGTCATGCTCAAGCCGTCCAAGCGTGCCGAGATGACCGAACGCGCCGGCGGGCGCACCAGCGTGCCGCAGATCTTCATCGATGGCCGGCATATCGGCGGCTGCGACGAGCTTTACGCCCTGGAGCGCAATGGCGCTCTCGATCCGCTGCTCGACGCGGCCGCGGGAGCGCGGACATGAACGCCACCGCCGATTTCACCGTCGCCTGCGTCCAGCTCAACTCGGGCGCCGACGTGGCGGCCAACGTCGAGGCCGCGAGCGACTTGATCCGTGCCGCCCATGGCGAGGGAGCGGAGCTGATCATGACGCCCGAGACCACGGACATGATGGACCTGTCCCGAGAGGCGGCGCTGGAGGCGGCCCAGCCCGAAGAGAGCCATCGTGCCTTGGCCGCGTTCCGCGAGCTCGCCGCCGAGCGCGGCTGCTGGCTGCTCATTGGTTCGCTGATCGTTCAGGGGGAGGGGGAAAGGCTCGCCAACCGGTCGTTCCTGGTCGCGCCCGACGGCGCGATCGCGGCGCGCTACGACAAGATCCACATGTTCGACGTCGACATCCCGGACGGGCAGACCTACCGCGAGTCGGCGACCTACAAGCCGGGCGAGCGGGCGGTGGTGGCCGATCTGCCCTGGGGTCGCCTCGGCATGACCGTATGCTATGACCTGCGGTTCCCCCATCTCTACCGGACGCTGGCCAAGGCGGGCGCCGACTTCATCTCGGTGCCGGCGGCCTTCACCCGCTTCACCGGCCAGGCGCACTGGCACGTGCTGCTGCGCGCCCGGGCGATCGAGACCGGCTGCTTCGTGTTCGCGCCCGCGCAGTGCGGCGAGCACGCGCGCGGCCGGCAGACCTACGGCCACTCGCTGGTCGTCGCCCCCTGGGGCGAGGTGATCGCCGAGGCCGGCGAGGTGCCGGGCTTCGTGATCGCGCGCATCGACCCGACGGCCATCGCCAAGGCGCGCTCGATGGTGCCGGCCCTGACCCACGACCGCGATTTCGCTGTCCAGCCTCAGGAAATGGCCCCGCCTGTACGCGCGGTTGAGACTTCTTAAAGTCCGTTTGAGAATGGGTTTCAGCGATGAAATTGGGGCGAGTTGGACGGCGCAG
>CAZDBC010000378.1:0-3853 GCA_964503295.1 uncultured Kiloniellaceae bacterium
GTTGCCGACGCCGCGCTGGGTGATCTGCTCGCCCAGCCACATCAGGAAGATCGTGCCGCCGGTCAGGGTGATGACCGTGGTCGCGCGGAAGAACACCCCTGGATCGATGACCGCGCTGCCGCCCGGCCCCTGCATCCCCTCCAGGCCCACGGCGATGCCGTAGGACTGGAACACGCACAGCACGACCGTGCCGTAGCGCGTGTACTGGTTGATCTTCTTGCGCCCGGACTCGCCCTCCTTCTTGAGCTGCTCCAGCTTGGGCGAGACCGCCGTCATCAGCTGCATGATAATCGCCGCCGAGATATAGGGCATGATGTTGAGGGCGAAGATCGTCATGCGGCCGAGCGCGCCGCCGGCGAACATGTCGAACACCCCGAGGATGCCCTGGGCGTGCTGGGCGAAGATCTCCGACAGCATGGCCGGGTCGACGCCGGGCACGGGGATGTAGGTGCCCAGGCGGTAGATCACCAAGGCGCCCAGGGTGAACCAGATTCGCTTCTTGAGCTCGGTCGCCTTTGCCAAGGCGCCGAAGTTCATGTTGGCGGCAAGTTGTTCGGCAGCAGACGCCATCGCGAGGGCTCCGGTCAGTCGCGGGCGGGCGTTTCGCTGGCCGATGCACCTTCGTCGGAGGACGCGACGGCCGCCCGGGCCGGCGCGATGGTGACTCGACCGCCGGCCTTCTCGACCGCCTCGACGGCGGCTTTCGAGGCACCGGCCACGACAACTTCGATTTTGGCCTTCAACTCGCCTTTTGCAAGCAGCCGCACGCCGTCGCGTGCCTGTTTGATCAGGCCGGCGGCGCGCAGCGCCCTGGCGTCGATCGGCTGGGCCGGGTCGAGCCGGCCGGCGTCGATCGCCGCCTGCAGCCGGCCGAGATTGATCGGCCGGTACTGCTTGGCAAAGACGTTCTTGAAGCCGCGCTTGGGCAGACGCCGATTCAGCGGCATCTGGCCGCCCTCGAAGCCCTTGAGGGCGACGCCCGAGCGCGCCTTCTGGCCCTTGTGGCCCGAGCCGGAGGTCTTGCCGAGGCCGGAGCCGATGCCGCGTCCCACGCGCTTGCGCGCATGGCGGGCCCCGGGTCTGTCGCTCAACTGGTTCAGCTTCATCGTCCTCGATCCTTGCGTTGCGCGCCCGGCACCTGACCGGTGCCTAGCGCGCGCGTCATAGAGTCGCAGCGAACGGCCGGCACGCGTACCGGCCGCCGCCTCAGGCCTCGCCCTCGACGCGCACCAGATGGCGGACCTTGTCGATCATGCCGCGCACGGCGGGCGTGTCCTCCAGCTCGCGCGAGCGGTTGATCTTGTTCAGGCCCAGCCCGATCAGGGTTGCGCGCTGATCGCCCTTGCGCCCGATCGGGCTCGCGTACTGGGTGACCCGCAGGGTCTTCTTTTTCTCGCCGGCCATGGCCCGCTACTCCCGCGCCTCGGCGGTCGTCTCGCGCCGCCCGACGATGTCCGCCACCTTCTTGCCGCGCCGCTGGGCCACGGCGCGCGGGCTCAGGCAGCGCTCCAGACCCTCGAAGGTGACCGCCTCCCGGGCGAGCGGACCGGTGATCATGTTGTGCGGATTGGAGGTGCCGGTCGACTTGGCGACCACGTCCTGCACGCCCAGCGCCTCGAAGATGGCCCGGGTCGGGCCGCCGGCGATGATGCCGGTACCCGCCGGGGCCGCGCGCATCACCACGCGCCCGGCACCGAAATGGCCGGTCACGTCGTGATGCAGAGTCCGCCCCTCGCGCAGCGGCACGCGGATCATGTTGCGCTTGGCCGCCTCGGTCGCCTTGCGGATCGCCTCGGGCACCTCGCGCGCCTTGCCATGACCCTGGCCCACGCGCCCACGCCCATCGCCGACCACCATGATGGCGGCGAAGCCGAAGCGGCGCCCGCCCTTGACCACCTTGGCCACGCGGTTGATGCCGACCAGCTTCTCGATCAGTTCCGGCTCGTCGCGGTCGCGGTCGCGGTCCCGACCGCCCCGATCGTCACGCTGCTGCCGGCCCGTTGGTCTTGCCATAACGTCTCTTCCTCTAGAACGACAGGCCGCCTTCGCGGGCGGCGTCGGCCAGGGCCTTGACCCGGCCATGGTAGAGATAGCCGCCGCGGTCGAAGACGACCTCCTTGACCCCGGCCTGGACCGCCCGCTCGGCGACCAGCTTGCCAACCTCGCCGGCGGCGGCGACATCGGTTGTCTTGGGCAGCTTGCCCTTGAGCGCGCGGTCCAGGCTGGAGGCCGCGGCCAGGGTCCGGCCCTCGATGTCGTCGATGACCTGGGCGTAGATGTGCTTCGAGGAGCGGAATACCGACAAGCGGGGCCGCCCCTTGCTCTTGCGGGCAAGCCGCGAACGGTTGCGCTGCCGGCGCCGCAGGTTCTGCTGTTTCGCGCTCAACATGGCTCTTACTTCTTCTTGCCTTCCTTGCGCAGGATCACCTCGTCGGCGTATTTGACGCCCTTGCCTTTGTAGGGCTCGGGCGGCCGGTAGCCGCGGATCTCCGCCGCCACCTGGCCGACCTGTTGCTTGTCGGCGCCCGAGATCGAGATCGCGGTCGGCCGCTCGCACTTGATCGTAATGCCCTCGGGGATCGGATAGCTGACGTCGTGGCTGAAGCCGAGCTGCAGGTTGAGCACCTTGCCCTGCACCGCGGCACGGTAGCCGACGCCGCTGATCTCGAGGTCGGTCGTGAAGCCCTCGTTCACGCCCTTGACCATGTTCTGGATACGGCTGCGCGCCGTGCCCCACATGGCCCGCGCGCGCTGGCTGTCGTTGACCGGGCGCACCCAGACCTTGCCCTCCTCGAGGCTGATCCTGACGTCGTCGGTCGCCCGGTATTCGAGCGCGCCGAGCTTGCCCTTGGCGGTGACCAGCCCGCCGGACACCGCCACCTCGACGCCGCCGGGCACCTCGACCGGGTTCTTGCCTATCCGTGACATGGCTCAATACATCCTTGCCCAAAAGTCCGCCGCTAGAAGACGCGGCAGAGCACCTCGCCGCCGACGTTGGCCGCCCGCGCCTCCTGGTCCGACATCACGCCGCGCGGCGTCGACAGGATGACGATCCCGAGACCGTTGAAGTAGGGCGACAGCTCCTTGATCTTCGAATAGACGCGGCGTCCCGGCTTGGACACGCGCGCGATATCCCGGATCACCGGCGCGCCGTCGGCGTACTTGAGCTCGATCTCGAGCTCGTCGATGCCCTTGCGCACCGGCTCCAGGTGGAAGTCGCGGATATAGCCCTCGCGCTTGAGCACCTCGAGCACGTTGGAGCGCAGCTTGGAGGCCGGCGCCCGCACGCTGGTCATGCCCGACTGCTGACCGTTGCGAATGCGGGTCAGCATATCCCCCAGGGGATCGCTCATCGACATCTGGCGTCTTCCTTTCCTACCAGCTCGACTTGACCATGCCGGGGATCTGGCCGACCGAGGCCAGATCGCGCACGGCGATCCGCGACAGCTTGAACTTGCGATAGAAGCCGCGCGACCGCCCGGTCAACTCGCAGCGGTTCCGTACGCGCGTCGGCGCCGAATTGCGCGGCAGCTCGGCCAGCTTCAGATAGGCCAGGAACCGCTCCTCAGGCGCCAGATTGCGGTCGCGCGCCATCGCCTTCAGCTCAGCCCGCTTGGCGGCGTAGCGCTTGGCCATCTTGCGGCGCTTGCGATCCTTCATGACGGCGCTGGTCTTTGCCATTTGTCCTACTTCCTTTCCCGTTCACGCATTGCCGAACGGCAAGTCGAAGCCGCGCAGCAGGGCGCGCGCCTCGTCGTCGTTCTTCGCCGTCGTGCAGATCACGATGTCCATGCCCCGGATGTCCTCGATGCGGTCGTAGTCGATCTCCGGAAACACGATCTGCTCCTTCAGG
>CAZDBC010000379.1:0-3845 GCA_964503295.1 uncultured Kiloniellaceae bacterium
GCATCTGCGCGCCCAGGAGGTGGCGCTGGAGAACCACCTGCCCTGCGTCTATCTGGTCGACTCCGGCGGCGCCTTCCTGCCGCGCCAGGACGAGGTCTTTCCGGACCGGGACCACTTCGGCCGCATCTTCTACAACCAGGCGAGCCTCTCCGCGGCGGGCATCCCCCAGCTGGCGGTGGTGATGGGCTCGTGCACCGCCGGCGGCGCCTACGTGCCGGCGATGAGCGACGAGGCCATCATCGTGCGCAATCAGGGCACCATCTTCCTCGGCGGTCCACCGCTGGTGAAGGCCGCCACCGGCGAAGTGGTCGACGCCGAGGACCTGGGCGGCGGCGAGGTGCACAGCCGGGTCTCCGGCGTCACCGACTACCTGGCCGAGGACGACAACCACGCACTCGCCATCGCCCGGGACTGCATCGCCCGGCTGACGCCCGCCCGCGCCACGATACCGCTCCGCGCCCCGGCGCCGCCGCTGCTGGATCCGGCCGAACTCGACGGGGTGGTGCCGGCGGATTTGAAGCAGCCCTACGACGTGCGCGAGATCATCGGGCGCATCGTCGACGGCTCCGAGCTGCAGGAATTCAAGCCGCTGTACGGCAAGACCCTGGTCTGCGGCTTCGCCGACATCCACGGTTACCCGGCGGGCGTCATCGCCAACAACGGCATCCTGTTCTCGGAATCCGCCCTGAAGGCCACACATTTCATCGAACTGTGCAATCGCCGCCGCATCCCGCTGGTGTTCCTGCAGAACATCACCGGCTTCATGGTCGGGCGCAAGTACGAGAACGCCGGCATCGCCAAGGACGGCGCGAAAATGGTGAACGCCGTGGCCACCGCCACCGTGCCGAAACTGACCGTGGTCATCGGCGGCAGCTACGGCGCCGGCAACTACGCCATGTGCGGCAGGGCCTACGGTGGACGTTTCCTGTGGATGTGGCCGAACGCGCGCATCTCGGTCATGGGCGGCGAACAGGCGGCGACGGTGCTGGCGACCATCCGGCGCGATGCGGTGGCCGCGGCCGGCCAGGACTGGACGGAGGAGGAGGAAGCCGCCTTCAAGGAGCCGATCCGCCGGCAGTACGAGGAGCAGGGGCATCCCTACTACGCCTCGGCGCGCCTGTGGGACGATGGCATCATCGATCCGCGCGACAGCCGGATGGTGCTGGGACTGGGGCTGTCGGCGGCGCTCAACCTGCCGGTCGAACCGACGCGCTTCGGCGTGTTCCGGATGTGAGGGGGGACGATGCGCGAGATTCTCTTTCATGAGCAGGTCGAGGACGACGGAGTCGCCTGGATCACCCTGGCGCGCGAGGAGGTGCACAATGCCTTCAACGAGACGCTGATCGCCGAGCTGACCGCCACGCTGGGGTCGCTGGCGAGCGATCCGCGCGTGCGCATCGTCGTCCTGACCGCGCGCGGCCGGAGCTTTTCCGCCGGCGCGGACCTGCGCTGGATGGCCGCCATGGCGGAGTACGACGAGGCCGGGAACCTGGAGGACGCGCGCGCGCTGGCGCGCCTGATGCGCAGCCTCAACGAACTGCCCAAGCCGACGCTGGCGCTGGTCCAGGGGCCGGCCCTGGGCGGCGGCGTGGGGCTCGTCGCCTGCTGCGACATCGCCATTGCCGCCGAATCGGCCTTTTTCGCCCTGTCCGAGGTTCGTCTCGGGCTGATCCCCTCGGTGATCAGTCCCTACGTGGTCGCGGCGATGGGCAGCCGGGCGGCGCGGCGCTATTTCCTGACCGGCGAGCACTTCTCCGCCGAGGAGGCATTGCATCTCGGGCTCGTGCACCGGGTGGTTCCCGGCTTCGGCCTCGAGGTCGCGGGACGCGAGACCATCAAGGCCCTGCTCGCGGGCGGGCCGGGCGCCCAGTCCGCCGCCAAGAGACTGGTGTTCGATTTGGCCGGGCGGCGCGTCGACGATGCGCTGATCGAGGACACCGCCGATCGCATCGCGCGCATCCGCGTTTCCGAGGAGGGCCGCGAGGGCATCAGCGCGTTCCTGGAGAAGCGCCGGCCGAACTGGGGCGGATCCTGAGCGGACGATGAGAGGCATGCGGATCAGCTGGCTCGGCGCCGAGGCCTTCACGCTTTTGCTTCTGGTGATGATCGCCCTGTCGACCGGCGGCATCAGCCAACCGTTCTTCTACGTTCTGCTGCTCGTCGTGCTGATCGGCGTGGCCTTCTTCCTGACGCTCTTCCCGGGCAGCCGCTTCTTCGTGATCGCCCTGGCCAACAGTCTGGCGGTCTACGCCTGCATCTACACCTTCTTCATCGAAACCAATTTTGCGGCGGCGTCGGCGCCGGTGCGCTCGGCCGCCTTCGTGCTGCCGATCTTGAGCTTTCTCGCCGGCGCTCTCTGGCGGCGCGACGAGATCCGCTCGATCGTCGAATCGCATCGCCTGCCCGAGGCGCGGCACTTCGGGCGGGTCTTTGCCTGGATCGTGCCGCTGATTCTCGTCGGTGCGCTGACATTTCTTTTCGGAGAGTTGCAGCCGGACCGCACCACCACCGATGTCATATTGACCGTTGCGATGGGGACGATCGCCCTGCTGATGCTCTTTGTCAGCCGGGACATCTGCACCTTCCTGCTCGACACCGGCCTCCTCTTCGAGGACTTCTTCCGGCGCGTGGCCGGCCTGATGATTCCGGCCTTCGCCTTCTTCACCTTCTACTCGCTGGCGATCATCGTTTTTGCCTGTCTTTACCGCATGATCGACCTTTACGGCGTCGGCGTGCACTTCACCTACGAAGGCGAGCCGCACAGTCTGACCTTCACCGAGGCGCTCTACTTCTCGATCGTCACGCTGTCCACGGTCGGTTACGGCGACCTGGCGCCGCAAAGCACGAGCGTGCGCGCCGTGGTCTCGGTTCAGATGGTCTCCGGCGTGTTCCTGCTGCTGTTCGGCTTCTCGGAGATCATGCGTTTTATGCAGGAGGGGCGCAGAACCCTTCCGCGCCGGCCGGAGTAAAGGCCCGCCATGTTCGAGCGACTCCTGATCGCGAATCGCGGCGAGATCGCCTGCCGCATCATGCGCACGGCCCAGTCCATGGGCGTGCATTGCATCGCGGTCTATTCGCAGGCGGACCGGGCAGCGCGCCATGTGGCCATGGCCGACGAGGCCCACCTCATCGGCCCGGCGCCGGCGGCCGAGAGCTACCTGCGCAAAGACGCCATCCTGGATGTTGCCCGGCGCAGCGGCGCCCAGGCGATCCACCCCGGCTACGGCTTCCTGGCCGAGAACGCCGCCTTCGCGCAGGACTGCGGCGACTCCGGCCTGGTGTTCGTCGGCCCACCGCCGGATGCGATCCGGGCCATGGGCTCGAAGAGCGAAGCCAAGGCCCTGATGGCTGCAGCCGGGGTGCCGGTGGTGCCGGGCTACCACGGCGAGGAGCAGGGTCCGGAGCGGTTGGCCGCGGCCGCGGCAGAGATCGGCTACCCGGTGCTGATCAAGGCTTCGGCCGGAGGCGGCGGCAAGGGCATGCGCAAGGTGGAGCGGCGCGAGGACTTGGCCGCCGCGCTCGCTGCCGCGCGGCGCGAGGCGCAGGGCGCCTTCGGCGACGACCGCTTGCTGATCGAGAAATGGCTGGAGCGGCCTCGGCACATCGAGGTGCAGGTCTTTGCCGATCGGCACGGCAACGTCGTCCACCTCTTCGAGCGCGACTGCTCGCTGCAGCGGCGCCACCAGAAGGTGGTCGAGGAGGCGCCGGCCGCGGATCTCGGCGAGGAACTGCGCGCGCAGATGGGACAGGCGGCGGTGCGTGCGGCGGCGGCCATCGGCTATGTCGGCGCCGGCACGGTGGAGTTCATCGTCGCGGGTGACCGCTTCTACTTTATGGAAATGAAC
>CAZDBC010000380.1:0-3844 GCA_964503295.1 uncultured Kiloniellaceae bacterium
CCGGGCAGGCGCCCCAGGTCGGCCTGGAGGACCTGGCGCAACATGCCGAGGGGTTGCTGGCACTGACCGGCGGACCGGCGGGACCGGTCGGCAGGCTGCTGGGCGAGGGGAGGCGGGAGGCGGCCGAGGCGGCGCTGGCCGAGCTGGCGGAGCTCTTTCCCGGACGGCTCTACGTCGAAATCATGCGCCACGGCCTCGCCGAAGAGCGGGCCATCGAGGATGACCTGATCGCGCTGGCCTACGCCGGGAACCTGCCGCTGATCGCGACCAACGACGTCTATTTCCCCGAGCGGGATATGTACGAGGCCCATGACGTCCTGCTGTGCATCGCCGAGGGCAGCTACCTGGTGCAGGAGGACCGCCGTCGGCTGACGCCGGAGCACCACTTCAAATCGGCCGTGGAAATGCGCGAGCTCTTCGCCGATCTGCCCGAGGCGGTCGACAACACCATCGCGGTGGCGCGCCGTTGCAGCTTCTTCCCCGAGACCGTCAGGCCGATCCTGCCCGCCTTTCCGACCCAGGGCGAGCGCAGCGAGGCCGAGGAGCTGCGCGTCCAGGCGGCCGCCGGCCTGGAGGAACGCCTGGAACAGCATGTCTTCGCCCGGGACATGGACGAGGCGCAGCGAGAGGCGATCGTCGCGCCCTATCGGGAGCGTCTCGACTTCGAACTCTCGGTCATCGAGCAGATGGGCTTTCCCGGCTACTTCCTGATCGTTGCCGACTTCATCGGCTGGGCGAAGCGCAATGGAATCCCCGTCGGGCCGGGGCGCGGCTCGGGTGCCGGCTCTGTGGTCGCCTGGTCCCTCTCGATCACCGATCTGGATCCCTTGCGCTGGGGCCTGCTGTTCGAGCGCTTCCTGAATCCCGAGCGCGTGTCGATGCCCGATTTCGACATCGATTTCTGCCAGGAACGGCGCGACGAGGTGATCGGCTACGTCCAGCGCAAGTACGGGCAGGACCGGGTCGCCCAGATCATCACCTTCGGCAAGCTCCAGGCGCGCGCGGCCCTGCGCGATGTCGGCCGCGTCCTGCAGATGCCCTATCCCCAGGTCGACCGCATCTGCAAGCTGGTGCCCAACAACCCGGCCAATCCGGTCACCCTGCAGCAAGCGATCGAGGGCGAGCCGCAGCTTCAGGAGATGCAGCGCACCGACGAGTCGGTCGCCCGGCTGCTCGAGATCGCCCTGAAACTGGAGGGCCTCTACCGCCACGCCTCGACCCATGCCGCCGGCGTGGTGATCGGCGACCGGCCTCTGGCCGAGCTGATCCCGCTCTACCGCGATCCCAGGTCGGACATGCCGGTCACCCAGTTCAATATGAAGTACGTGGAACAGGCCGGCCTGGTGAAGTTCGACTTTCTCGGCCTCAAGACCTTGAGCGTGCTGCAAAAGGCCGGCGCGCTGATCGAGGACGGCGGCGAAGGCTTCGAGCTGCAGCGCATCCCCCTTCAGGATCCGCGGACCTACGAGATGCTCGGCCGGGCCGAGACGGTCGGCGTGTTCCAGCTGGAATCCTCGGGCATGCGCGACGTGCTGCGTCGGCTGAAGGCGGACCGCTTCGAGGACATCATCGCGGTGGTCGCACTCTACCGGCCCGGCCCGATGGACAACATCCCCAGCTACATCGACCGGAAGCACGGCCGCGAGCTGCCCGACTACCTCTATCCGTCGCTGGAAGGGATCCTCAAGGAGACCTACGGCATCATGATCTACCAGGAACAGGTCATGCAGATCGCCCAGGAGCTTGCCGGCTACAGCCTGGGCGCGGCGGATCTCCTGCGGCGGGCGATGGGCAAGAAGATCAAGGCCGAGATGGACGCCCAGCGGCAGAGCTTCGTGGAAGGCGCGGTGGCGCGCGGCGTGCCTTTGGCCAAGGCGGAGCAGATCTTCGATCTCGTCAACAAGTTCGCCGGCTACGGCTTCAACAAGAGCCACGCCGCGGCCTATGCCCTGGTCGCCTACCAGACCGCCTACCTGAAGGCGAACCATCCGGTCGAGTTCCTCGCCGCCTCGATGACCTTCGACATGGGCAACACCGACAAGCTCAATATCTTCCGGCAGGAACTCGAGCGCCTTGGCATCCTGCTGCTGCCGCCGGACGTCAACCGCTCGGGCGCCGAGTTTACGGTCGAGACCCTGGCCGACGGCCGGCGCGCCGTGCGCTATGCCCTGGGCGCGATCAAGAATATCGGCACCGGCGCCATGGCGCAGCTGGTCGCGGAACGCGAGGCGAACGGCCCCTTTACCGGGCTCGCCGACTTCGTCTCGCGCCTGGACAACCGCGTGGTCAGCAAGCGTCAGATCGAGAACCTTGCCTGCGCCGGCGCCTTCGACGGCCTGAACCCTAACCGGCGCCAGGTGTTCCAGGGCGCGGAGGGGCTCGTGCGCCATGCCGCCTATGCCGCGAGCGAGCGCGCGTCGCAGCAGCAGGGCCTGTTCGGCCCCGAGGAGACGGGCTCGGGCAACGAGCTCAAGCTGCCTCAGGTCGACGACTGGCCGATGATGGAGCGCCTGCGCCACGAGCTCGACGCGATCGGGTTCTACCTTTCGGCCCATCCGCTCGACGCCTATCAGGCGAACCTTGAGCGGCTCGGCATCCGCACCGCGGCCAGCCTGCGCGAACCCGGGCGTCCGGCGGGTAGCGAGCGGCTCAAGCTCGGCGACATCGTAATCAACAAGCAGGAGCGGACCTCCCGCAACGGCAATCGCTTTGCGTTTGTCCAGTGCTCCGACAGTTCCGGCGTGTTCGAGGTCGTCGTCTTCGCCGACCTGCTGGCGAGCACTCGGGATCTGCTCGACGGCGGGCAGCCGCTGCTGCTGACCGTGACCGCCGAGCTGCGCGAGGGCGACGAGGAGCCGCGCCTGATCGCCCAGGAGATCGCGCCTCTCGACCGGGTCGCGGCGCAGACCAGCGTCGATGTCGTGCTCCACCTTGTCGACGCCGAGGCCCTGCCCACGATCCGCGACGTCCTCGCCCGGCAGGGCAAGGGGCGCAGCCGGGTCTCGCTTCTGGTCCGGCTGACCGAAGAAGGGGCCGAGGTCGACTGCGACCTGCCGGGGCGCTACAGCCTCCCGCCAGTGGCGCGGCAGGCTCTCAAGGCCGTGCCCGGTGTGATCCTCCAGGAGCGTTGACCCGCCCCCGCGCTCGGGAATCGGGTCCGGCCGCCCGGGACCCCGGGGCTCAGGCCTCGGCAGCCGATTGGTCCTTGCAATTTTCCGGCCGGCCCGCTACATAGCCGGCGTTTTCGATCAATTCGCACGCGGGTGACGTGGCCGCGCGGGGAGACATCCCGTGCTGTCGCTCCGGTGTCCGGGTTCCGGATCACAGCGCCCGCGGAGGACCAACCGGAGAAGCAATCATGGCCATGCCCACCTTCACCATGCGCCAGCTCCTGGAAGCTGGCGTGCACTTCGGACACACGACCCGGCGCTGGAACCCGAAGATGGCGCCGTTCATCTTCGGCGAGCGCAACGGCATTCATATTCTCGACCTGGAGCAGACGGTACCGCTGATGCACCGTGCCCTACAGGCGGTGCGCGATGTCGTGGCCGGCGGGGGGCGGGTGCTGTTCGTCGGGACCAAGCGCCAGGCGAGCGACCAGATCGCCGAGGCGGCCAAGCGCTGCGGCCAGTACTACGTCAACCACCGCTGGCTCGGTGGCATGCTGACCAACTGGAAGACGATCTCCCATTCGATCAAGCGCCTGCGCGAGGTCGAAGCGGGGCTGGCCGAAGAGAACACGGGCCTGACCAAGAAGGAGATGCTCAACCTCACGCGTGAGCGTGACAAGCTGGAGCGGGCGCTCGGCGGCATCAAGGAGATGGGCGGTCTCCCCGACATCATC
>CAZDBC010000381.1:0-3816 GCA_964503295.1 uncultured Kiloniellaceae bacterium
AGCGGCGGAATGTCGATGTTGCGCGTGAGGCGCTGCAGCGCCTGGCTGTTGCGGCTCGCCGCGCCGGGCGAGAGCACGCCGCCGGCCGGTTCGCGCAGGTCGAACAGAATCGTGCCGCCATTTTCAAGGTAGTCGTTGACCCGCTCGACGGCGCTCGCGGAGAGGCTCTCCTGGGCCGCGGCGATCGGCCAGTAGAGCAGCGGATAGAAGGCCAGCTCGTCGCGCTCCAGGTCGACGCCGATCGGGTCGCCGACCTCGACCGAGGTGCGGCGCAGCAGGGTCTGGCTGAGCCCATGGAGGCCGCTGCGGCTGACCTCGTCGACCGCGGCAATGCCGGTGCGCACGTAGGCCAAGTGGGTCTGCTGCGTGGCCATGATTGCCAGGGAGTCGTCGGAGTTCTGGGCCGCTGCGTCCTGCGCTCCGGCCCCGGCCAGCACGGCGAGCACGATGGCCGCGGTCGCGGGGCGCAGCAGACCGCGCAGGGCGAGGCCGATCAGGAGGTCGAACAGTCCCAGGAGAAGCGCGCCGCCGAGCAGCCAGGGCTTGAGGTCGAATTCGGCGCTGCGCTGGTAGAACGCGTCGGTCATCCCGGAGGGCACCGGCGGCAGGACGGCCAGCGTCATGTCCGGCCGGCCGAGGTTGTGCGCATGGCGGCTGTCTTCGCGGCCGTAGAACCCAGGCGGATGGGTCGGGCCGACGCGCGCCTCGGCGAGCGATTCGCCCTCCAGCGCCGCCGCGCCCGGTTGCGGCCGGCCGAGCACGCCGAAGCCGTCCAGGGTCTCGAGCGGCGGCAGCGCGCCTGCGCCCTGATCCGCGCCGGCGACCCCCTGGCTGACGTCGACGATGCGCCGCAGCATCTGGATGAAGAGGCCCGAGATCGGCAGGTTCGACCAGTCGTTGTTGGCGGTGACGTGCATCAGAACGATGTGGCCGTCGCCGCGCCGCTCGGCGGTCACCAGCGGCGTGCCGTCGCTCAAACGCGCCCAGGTCTTGTCGCTCAGGTCGAGCGACGGTTCGGCCAGCACCTGGCGCTCGACGACGACGTCGTCCGGTATGGCGAGGCCGGCGAAGGGGCTGTCCGGCGGGAACCCGGCGAGCCGCGCCGGCGTGTCCCAGGTCATGGCGCCGCCGAGCTGGCGGTCGCCCAGGCGCAGGCTGACCGGTAGCAGCGCGCTGTCGTCCTCGGCCAGGCGCGGCCCGGCGAAGCGCAGCAGCAGGCCGCCGGCCTCGACCCAGCCGCGCAGCCGTTCCACCGAGTCCGCGCCGAGGCGCGTGTCGTCGGTCAGGACCAGCACCGCGAGCTCGCGTTGCAGCAACTCGTCCAGACGGCCGCGGCGTAGCTCAGTGAAGGGCTGCAGCGCCCGCTCGATGTAGTAGAAGCCGCTCAGAAGCGGCTGCGCCGTCTCGTCGGCGTCGCTCGTCACCAGGCCGACGGGGCGCCGCCGCCAACGTTCGTCGATGAGCTGCACCGCCCCCGCCGAGGCCTCGCCCTCGATCGACAGGCGGGCGATGCTGTTGCGCAGCTCCGAGGGCAGCTCGAGCGGCACGCCCGCCAGCGTCTGGCCCGGCTCGAAGCGGATCTCGCTGCGCCCGACCGTGCGGCCGCGCTCGTCCTGGGCCAGCACGACGGCCAGGTCGCCGCCGTCGCCCCCGGCCCGGCGCACGCGCAGCTCGAGCGCGCGCCCGGCGTCCTCGGGCGGCAGGAGCAGGCGCGACAGCTTGCCCGCGGGGTGACGCATGCGGGTGACTTGGCCCAACTCGGCCAGTGCGGCGGCGAAGCCCTCTTCCGCGGCGTCGTCGCCCGAGGCCAGGCCGTCGGACAGCCAGACGATCCGCGTCGTGTCCGGCAGGTCGAGCGCACGCAGGCGTTCCAACGCCGCCATGCGGTCGCCCGGCCACGGCTTCGGCACCAGACCTTCGAGCCCGCGCCGCACCTCCTCCGGCTCCCGCAGCCGGGGTGCCGGGCGGTCGCTGGCAAAGGCGGTCGGCGCCGTCGTCTCGAGCAGGACCGGCCGCTCCTCGCGCTGGGCCTGGTCGAGCAGCTGGTCGAGCAGGGCGATCCGCGCGTCCCAGTGGCGCGCCGCCGCCCAGCCGTCGTCGAGCAGCAGCACGAGCGGTCCGTCGCCGGCGACCCTGGCGCTCGGGTTGAGGACGGGCTGGGCCAGGCCGAGAATGATCAGAGCGGCGATCGCAAGACGCAGCAGCAGCAGCCACCAGGGCGTGCGGTGCGGCGTTTCCTCGGCCGCTTGCAGGCCGAACAGCAGACGCACCGCGGGGAAGCGCAGGCGGCGCGGCGCCGGCGGCGTCACCCGCAGCAGCAGCCACAGGATCGGCAGGGCCGCCAGGGCCAGAAGCAGCCAAGGCTGGACGAAACCGATCAGGCCGAGATCGAGCACGGCGCCTAGCGCTCCGGCGTCTGGGAAAGGAGCATGTAGAGTGCCAGCAAGGCCGCCTCCGGTGGCCGGTCGCAGTGGTGGTGGTCAAAGGTCCAGCGCGCCGCGCGCACGATGTCGCGCAGGCCGGCGCGCTGCGCCTCCATGCGGCGCTGGTAGGCGCCGCGCACGGCTTCGACGCGCGACAGCAGCCAGGGCGACTCGCCCTCCAGCCCCTCGAAGTTGATGCGCCCCTCGAACGGCAGGCGCTCCTCGGCCGGATCGAGGATCTGCTGGATGTGGCCGCGCACACCGCCCTCGGCAAAGCGCCGCACCACGGCCTCGATATCCTCCAATGGCGCCAGGAAATCGCCGAACAGCACCACCTGCCCGTAGCGCGGCAGGGGCTCGAAGCCGGGCACACCCGGGCGCGACGCCGGCTCCGGACGGTCGCCGGCAAGCTGCGTGGCCAGCCGCGTCAGGGTCGCGCGCCCGCGCGCCGGACGCAGCCCCGTGCCGAGCAGCGACACATGCTCGCCGCCGCGCATGAGCAGGTTTGCCAGTGCCAGAGTGAGAAGATCGGCGCGTTCGCGCTTGGTCGGCCAGGCCTTGTTCGAGCGCCAGTCCATCGACTCGGAGTGATCGCACCACAGCCAGACCGACTGGGCCGCTTCCCATTCCATCTCGCGCACGAACACCTGGTCGGACTTTGCCGACTGGCGCCAGTCGATCGCCTGCGGCGAATCGCTCAGGTCGTAGTGGCGAAACTGCCAGAAGGTCTCGCCCTGGCCGACGCGCCGGCGCCCGTGGACGCCCTGGGCGACCGTCGAGGCGACCCGCTCCGCAGCCACCAGAAGCGGCGGCAGCCGACTGGCGAGCTGTTCGGCCCGTTGCTTGAGCGGTGTCGCGGAAAGCGGCATTCGCGGGCTGTCGGGTCCTTTCTCGGCGGGCAGGGACGCGGCGCCTAGCGCAGCGGCTCGCACAGCCGGTCGATCACGTCGTCGACGCTGATGCCCTCGGCGCGCGCCGCGAAGTTGAGGTGCATGCGGTGGCGCAGCACCGGCCGCGCGAGGGCGAGAACGTCGTCGAGCGACGGCGTCAGACGCCCCTCGAGCAGGGCGCGTCCGCGTATCGCCAGCATCAGCGCCTGGCTTGCCCGCGGACCGGGACCCCAGGAGACCTGCTCGCGCACGCCCTCGACATCGGTATCCTCGGGGCGGCCGCCGCGCACCAGGCGCAGGATGCCCTCGACCACCTTCTCGCCGACCGGCACGTGGCGCAGCAGGCGCTGGGCGGACATCAGGTCCTCGGCGGTCATGACGCGGATGGGCTCGGCGTTCTCGGCGCCGGTCGTGGCGAGCAGCATGTGCCGTTCCGCCTCGAGGTCCGGATAGCTGACGTCGACCTCCATGATGAAGCGGTCGAGCTGGGCTTCGGGCAGGGG
>CAZDBC010000382.1:0-3805 GCA_964503295.1 uncultured Kiloniellaceae bacterium
CGATCGCCTTCTCGACGCCGATCAGGGTCGACAGCCAGGTCAGGCCGAACAGGAAGATGACCGCCGTGCCGAGCAGCATGGCGACCAGGGTGCGCAGCACGCTGCGGTCCCAGCCGCGCTCGGCCAGGTAGCCGACCGCCGCCGCGGACACGACGAAGCCGACGAGATAGCCGCCCGTCGGCCCGGCCAGGTAGGCGAGCCCGCCGCCGCCGGCGAAGACCGGCAGGCCGGCCGCGCCCTCGGCGAGGTAGAGCGCCACCGTGGCCGCGCCCAGACGCCAGCCGTAGGCCATGCCGATGACCAGCACGGCGAAGGTCTGCATGGTCATGGGCACCGGCCAGAAGGGCACCTGGATCTTGGCCGACAGGGTCAGGAGCAGCGTTCCCCCGATCGCCAGGGCCAGCAGGCGCAGCGCCGCCGGCGCCTCGCCGCGCGGCCAGACGGTCTGCGCCAGGGTCGGATAGGTCGTGGTGGCTACGTTCATCTTCAGCTTTCTCCTCGCTTCATGCCTTGTTCGGCGGTGTTCAGCGGTTTTGCGCTCACTCGATCTCGACGACCAGGGTGTCGGCGTCGAGCCCCTCGTCGCCCTCCTTGACGTGGACGGCCTTGACGGTGCCGTCGCCGCTTGCCTCGTGCGGCACCTCCATCTTCATCACTTCCATGATGAACAGCGTGTCGCCGGCCTTCACCGTGTCCCCCGGCTTGACCAGGATCTTCCACATGTTGCCGGCCGTCTGGGTCCGGACTTCCTCTGCCATGGCTTGCGCCCCCTCTTGGTCTAGACGATTGAACTCTCGCTGCAGATCTCTTTCAAGCGGTGCGCCATGTCCTGCGCATCTTCGAGCGAGACCGCCTTGAAGTGATAGATCTCGCCGGGCTTGGACTGGCCGAGCTTCCAGAAGGCCGCCTGCGGCACCGTGTAGGGGTTGATGAAACCGCCCATCGACGGACCGTCGTTGACCAGGATGATCGGAGTCTGTCCGGCCAGGTTGATGGCGCCGTTGGGATAGCCCTGGTCGATGATGTTGGACGGCTCCGAGCCGTGCTCGGGCCCCTTGTTGGTGGCCTTCTCGGTAAAGGTCCACTCCGGGCCCTCGAGCCGGAAGCCGGTGCGGTCGCTCTTGGCCGAGAGCTTCCAGTCGGCCGACAGGAAGCGGTCGTGGCCGGCCTGGTCGACCCAGTCGTCGTTGGGGCCGGCGACCACCTCGACCTGCCAGACCTTGGAAGTCGACAGCTCGGGCCGCGCGTCCTCCTTGACCTTGCGGCCCGGCTTGCCCTCGGCCTCGGCCACCGGGACCACCTGGCCGGCCTTTATGGCGTGGCCGTTCATGCCGCCGACCCCGGCCTTGTGAAAGGTCGCGCGCGAGCCGAGCCAGGGTTCCGTGCGGATGCCGCCGGCGACCGCGATGTAGGCGCGCGCGCCGACCTTGGCGAAGGACAGCGCCAGCGTCTGGCCCTTCTTTACAGCGATGCTCTCCCACAGCGGGATCGGCTCGTCGTTCAGCTTGGGCTGCATGTCGGCGCCGGTCACCGCGATAACGCCGTCGCGCTGGAACCTCAGGGTCGGCCCCATGAACTGGCACTCCAACGCGGCCTCGCCGGGTTCGTTGCCGACCAGGACGTTGGCCAGACGGAACGACCAGCTGTCCATCGGCCCCGAGGGCGGAAAGCCCTGGTTCCAGTAGCCGATGCGGCCGGGCCAGTCCTGCACCGAGGTTTCGAGTCCGGGCTTGATGACTTCCAACATGCTGCGCACCTCCTAGAACCGGGCCTTGGGGTCGAGCTTTTCGACCCAGGTCTTGTAATCGGCAACCGAGAACTTCTGGTACTCGACCAGGTTGTACTGGTAAGTGCCAGCCTCGACCTGCCGCTCGATCTCCTCGAACTCCTCGAGGCCGCAGGGCACGAAGCGCACGCGGTCGCCGGGTTGGAACAGGCAGATCGAGTTCTCGAATACCGGGAAGCGCTTGGCCGTGTCCCAGATCGGCACCGGCGTGCGCGCGAAGATCTGGTAGCCGCCGGGCAGGTGCTCGGGGTAGATCGCGGTCGAGGCGCCGCCCATGCCGACGGTTCCCTTGGGCGTCCAGGTGCGCGGCGGGTTGTACTTCGGCGCGGTCAGCCGGCAGCGCGGGTCGAGCGGCATCATGAACGGCAGGCCGGGCCAGAAGCCGAGCGAGGCGACCCAGTACTCAGTGCCCGAATGCACGCGCACGAACTGACCGACATCGGAGAGGCCGTTGAGCTCGGTGATGTACTCCGGGTCGGGCGTCTTCTTGGCGATCTTCTCGATGTAGTCGGCGACCGCCTCCTTGGTCCAGTGATCGAGGTAGACGGTGGGGAAGTAGAAGATCCGGCTGTCGAGCACGAGATCGTCGGACGGCCCGAGCGAGTCGATCAGGCGGCCCATCTCGCGCTTCAGGTCCTCGAACTTGATGTCGTCGGGCTCGTAGTGGACCAGCATCGAGGCGAAGCAGGGGGCGGTCTCGATCACGCCCTTGGTCTTTTCCTCCTCGATCGCTGTCGCCAGCCCCTGGGCCTTGAAGTTCAGCTCGAGATTCATCTCGTTGCCGAACTCGATCAGCATGTAACGGTCGCCGCCGGGCAGGTATCTGGGTTCTTCGTAGATCATGCTCGCTCCCCCTCTCGAAATGTCGCCGTCACGCCGCGACGAGGTCAGCCTTGAAGGTCTCGACGAAACCGGTGTGCGTGTCGCCGGCCGCAAAGCTCGGATGGCGCAGGGTCCGGATCAGGAATGGCACGTTGCACACCAGGCCGTCGAGTTCGATCGACTCCAGGGCTTCGATGCTGCGCGCCGTTGCCTCCTCGCGGTCGGCGCCGTAGCAGATGATCTTCGCGATCATGGGATCGTAGAACGGCGTGATCTTGTCGCCTTCCTGAACGCCGCTGTCGACGCGCACGCCGTCGCCCGTCTCGGGCAGGCGCAGGCGGTTGAGCGGGCCGGGCGAGGGCAGGAACATCTTGTCCGGGTTCTCCGCGTAGAGCCGGCACTCGATGGCGTGGCCCTGCCGCGTGATCCTGTCCTGGGTAAGCTCGCTCAGGTCCTCGCCGGCAGCCAGGCGCAACTGCATAGCGACCAGGTCCACGCCCGTGATCATCTCCGTGACCGGGTGCTCGACCTGGATGCGCGTATTCATCTCGAGGAAGAAGAACTCCTGCGTCTGCGCGTCGACGACGAACTCGACCGTGCCGGCGCTGCGGTAACGCTCCTGCTTGGCCAGTGCCACCGCGGCCTCGGCCATCGCCTCCCGCGTCGCGTCGGCGAGACCCGGTGCCGGGCTCTCCTCGATGATCTTCTGGAAACGGCGCTGGATCGAGCACTCGCGTTCGAAGAGGTGGACGGCGTGGCCTTCGCCGAAGCCGAACACCTGGATCTCGACGTGCCGCGCCTTGGGCACGAAACGCTCCAGGAACACCGTTCCGTCGCCGAACGAGCGGGCGGCCATGCCCTGGGTCGCCTCGACCACCTTGCGCAGCTCCTCCGGCCGTTCGACCAGGCGCAGGCCGATGCCGCCGCCGCCGGCCGAGGCCTTGACCAGCAGGGGATAGCCGACCTCTTCGGCGGCCTCGTCGAGACCGCCGAGGTCGTGCTCGGGAAAGCGCGGGCTGCCGGGCAGGATCGGCACGCCGGCCGACTTGGCGAGCAGACGCGCGCGCTCCTTGTCGCCCATGTCGGCGATGGTCGCCGGGCGCGGTCCGACCCAGGTCAGGCCGGCATCCATGACCTGCTTGGCGAAGTCGGCGTTTTCGGCCAGGAAGCCGTAGCCCGGATGGATGGCATCTGCCC
>CAZDBC010000383.1:0-3786 GCA_964503295.1 uncultured Kiloniellaceae bacterium
AGAGCGTTGTTGGCGGGCAGGCCGGCGGCGAACCGCTTGGTGTTTTCAAGCAGGACGGCGCGCTGCGGCGCGATGCCGCGCAGCAGGTCGAGGTCGACCCGGTTGACCCGCGGCACCGCCTCCAGGCGGCCGCTGTCGGCATGCCAGATGAAGGCGTCCGCGCTGTCGAGCTCGTCGGACGGCGCGGCGGGCGGAGTCAGCCGCTCGAGAGCCTCTGCGATCCGGGCGAGAAGGGGAATCAAGGCCGCATTCGGGTCCTGTTCGCGCATGGCGTGCGCTCCGCAAGGGAAAGTTGAAACGACTGTCCGGGTTCAAGCCGGCCGCCTGCCGGCAAGCGGGCGAGCCTAGCCAGCGGGCCCGAGCGCGGTCAACGAGAGAGGCGGCCGCGCGGCCTCCGGCCCGGGCCCCCGCGCGGCCGCGCTGGCGTTGCAATTCGCAGGCTGCCAGCTATAGTCCGCCCCTGCCTTAGGTGGAGGGTTGCAAACAATGCTGATAACGCCGGCTTACGCGCAGGCGGCCGGGGGCGGCGACGGGTCCGGCCTGATCTCCCTGCTGCCCCTGGTGTTGATTTTCGTGGTCTTCTATTTCCTGCTGATTCGCCCGCAGCAGAAGAAAATGAAGGCGCACAAGGCGATGGTCGAGGCGGTGCGGCGCGGCGATCGCGTGGTCACGGCGGGCGGCCTGATCGGCAAGGTCAGCAAAGTCCTCAGCGATACCGAGTTGCAGGTCGAGCTGGCAGAGAACGTTCGCGTGCGCGTGGTGCGCTCCACCATCCAGGATGTGCTGTCGAAAAGCGAACCGGCCGAAGGCTCCGGCGGCGGCAAAAACGGCAAGGGCAAGAAGGCCGCCGCGGAAGAGCGCGACACGGACGAGGACTCCGAGCAGTCCGAGGACGAAGAGCGCGCCGAAACGAAGTCGCGCGCCGGCGGCCAGTAGTCGAAACGCTCGCCGCCGGCGAGCAGCACTAGGGTCCGCGTGCCTGCATGGTCCAGATCTCGAAATGGCAGCTTGCACTTGTCTGCCTGATTCTGCTGCTCGGCTTCGCCTTTGCGGCGCCCAATCTCCTGCCGCGCAGCACGGCCGAGGGGCTGCCGGACTGGCTTCCCAAGCAGCAGATCAATCTCGGGCTGGATCTCCAGGGCGGTTCGCACGTCCTGATGGAGGTACAGTTCGACGAGGCCTTCGAGGAGCAACTCGCAAACCTCGTCGACGCGGTGCGCCAGGAGTTGCGCAGCGCGCGGATCGGCTACACCAATCTCGGCGTCCAGGGTGACGGCGTCACGGTCGAACTGACCGATCCGGCCCGCACCGAGGAAGTGCGCAGCCTGCTGCGCGACCTGGGCGAGGGCCTGGTGCTCTCCGTGGAGGACGAGACGCGCTTCCGTCTCCAGTTCAGCGAGGAGGCGATCGCGGAGCGCCAGCGCAACATCGTCAACCAGTCGATCGAGATCGTGCGCCGGCGTGTCGACGAGACGGGCACGCGCGAGCCGACCATCCAGCGCCAGGGAGATGACCGGATCCTGATCCAGCTTCCGGGCATCGGCGACCCCGCGCGCATCATCGATCTGATTGGCCAGACCGCGAAGCTGAGCTTCCGTTTCGTCGACGAGAACGCGCTGCCGGGCGGCCGGGTGCCGCCGACGGCGGAGGTGCTGCCGTCGCAGGAGACCGATGCGAGCGGCCAGGCGCGACGATACGTCGTCAGCAAGCGGGTCATGGTGAGCGGCGAGCAGCTGGTCGACGCCCAGGCGACCTTCCAGGAAGGCCAGCCCGTGGTCAGTTTCACGTTCGACACCGCCGGCGCCAAGCGCTTCGCCGACGCCACGCGCGACAACGTCGGCCGCCTGTTCGCCATCGTGCTCGACGACGAGGTCATCAGCGCGCCGGTGATTCGCGAGCCGATCCTCGGCGGCAGCGGCGTGATCAGCGGCAACTTCACCGTGCAGGAGGCCCAGGACCTGGCGCTGCTCCTGCGCGCCGGCGCGCTGCCCGCGCCGCTGACGGTGATCGAGCAACGCGCGGTCGGCCCGGGGCTGGGCGCCGACTCGGTGCGCGCGGGCGAGATCGCCGCGGTGGTGGGCCTTGCGGTCGTGCTGGTCTTCATGGCCGCCGCCTACGGCGGTTTCGGAATGATGGCGAACATCGCCCTGATCGTGAATCTGATCCTTATTCTGGCGGCGCTGTCCGGCTTGCAGGCAACCCTGACGCTGCCCGGCATCGCGGGGATCGTGCTGACCCTCGGCATGGCGGTCGATGCCAACGTCCTGATCTTCGAGCGGATGCGCGAGGAGATTCGGAATGGACGCGGCCCGGTCACGGCGATAGATGCCGGCTATCGCCGTGCGCTCAACACCATCATCGACTCCAATCTGACCACCTTGATCGCCGCCTTGCTGCTGTTCCAGTTCGGGTCCGGGCCGGTGCGCGGCTTCGCGGTCACCCTGGCCATCGGCCTGGTCACCTCCATGTTCTCGGCGATCATGGTGACGCGCCTGATGGTTATCTTCTGGCTGCGACGGCGCCGACCGCAAGCCCTGCCGATCTGACGGAGCGCCGCCATGATCGCCCTGATCCGCAACGTCCCCATCGAACCAACCATCGACTTCATGCGCCGTGCGCGCGTCATGTTGCTGTTCTCGGCGCTGCTCGTGCTCGGCTCGCTGGGCAGCCTTCTGGTGCAGGGCCTCAATCTCGGGGTCGACTTTCGCGGCGGCATTCTGATCGAGATCCGGACCCATGAACCCGCCGATCTTGGCGAGCTGCGCGCCACTCTGGGAAATTTGGGGCTGGGTGAGGCGGCCCTGCAGGAATTCGGCGCGCCGACCGACGTCCTGATCAACATCGAGCGCCAGGCATCCGGCGAAGCGGGCGAGGAGGCCGCGCAGCTGGCGGCGGTCGAACGGGTGAAGCAGGCGCTCGGCGATCGTGTCGCCGAGTACCGGCGTATCGAGTTCGTCGGACCCAAGGTGGGGAGCGAACTGCGCGAGGCCGGCGCCATCGCCACCGTTCTAGCCCTCCTTGCGATCGCGGCCTACATCTGGTTCCGCTTCGAATGGCAGTTCAGCGTGGCCGCGCTGGTGGCGCTGATCCATGACGTCATCGCCACCGTCGGCTTTTTCTCGGTGACCCAGATCGAGTTCAATCTGGCGACGCTTGCCGCTGTCCTGACCATTGCCGGCTACTCGATCAACGATACGGTCGTCATCTTCGACCGTGTCCGCGAGATGCTGCGCAAGTACAAGCGACTGCCCATCCGCGAGGTGCTCAACAAGTCGCTCAACATGACGCTGACTCGCACCGTCGTGACCTCGGCGACCACGCTGCTGGCGCTGATCGCGCTGTCCGTCTTCGGCGGTCCGGTCATCCGGGGGTTCAGCCTGGGCCTGATTTGGGGCATGGTCATCGGCGTCTATTCCTCGATCGGCCTCGCGGTGCCGATCCTGTCGTACTTCAACCTGCGCGGGGTCAGTGGCGCGTCGGCCGAGGAGGCTGGTCCGGGGGAGGGCAGAGGCGAGGCGGCCGCCGCAAAGGACGGAGTCTGACTGCCATGGACGTGACCCCGATCGTTCCCGCAGGGCGACAGCGAGTCGAGGCTTACGGCGACGGCGGATTCCGGATCTCCGGCGCGCGTTACGACGGCTCGGTGATCGTGTTCCCGGACCGCACGTTGCCGTGGGCAGCCGGCAATTCCGGCGAGATCACGCGCGCCAGCCTGGAGCCGGTGCTGGAGGCCGCCGCCGACGTCGAGGTCCTGCTCCTCGGCTGCGGCGAGAAGATGGCGCCCGT
>CAZDBC010000384.1:0-3775 GCA_964503295.1 uncultured Kiloniellaceae bacterium
CCTCGTTGAGGCGCAAGAGGCGCCGGCTGTAGCCGAGCAGCGCCACGCCGTCGGCGGTCAGGCTGACCCGCCGTCCTTCGCGCACGAACAGCGGCCGGCCGAGGGTGTCCTCGAGGCGCTTCACCTGCATGGAGATGGCGGAGGGCGTGCGGAACATGCGTTGGGCGGCGCGGGTGAAGCTGCCGGTCTCCGAAATCGCGACGAAGGTGCGCAGCAGGTCGGTCTCGAGCAGCGGGACGCCGCCATCGGCCAGGCTCATCTCGGCCTCCAATCGTTCAATCTTGCTCATGGCAAACCTAAGATCTTTTCGTTCGATTGATCAATAGGTCACTGCCATCTTTCGGGCAAGGACCACGGCGCCGCCTGATCCCGGGCGATCGGGCGGCGCGCAGCAAAGGAGCCGGAAGATGAGCGAGATCATGTTCGAACGGGGCGCCAGGTGGCGCCGGACGCCGGTGCTGGAGCGGCTGTCGCTGGTGCTGAAGCGTCTGACGGCCGCGGCCGAGCGGCGCGCCAGCCAGCGGGCGCAACGCGCGGCGCTGCTCAGCCTGAAGGACCTCGACGACACCATTCTGGCCGACATCGGCGTCGAGCGGGCCGACATCGACTGGGCGCTCGCCCTGCCGCCCGAGGTCGACGCCGGGCAGGCCCTGCGTCGGCGCGCCGCCTGGCGCCAGCGGGTCGCCTACGAGGCCTGGGTCGCGGCCGGCCGCCGTCCGCGCCCAAGTCGCGGCGGCTCGCCGGCCCGCGCTCAATCGTAGCGGCGCTGGTCGTCGATCACCTTGCCGTCGTTGGGCAGGCTGCCCGGCGGGACGAGCCTGGCGCCGCCGCGCAGCTTGCAGCAGGCCTGGATCGACTCCTCGATGGCCTGCTGCAGGGCGGCCTTGCCGTCAGCGCCCTCGACCTCGCACTCCAGGACCATCGCGTCCTGCTCGCCCTGGCGCGTCACCACCAGGCGGCCGCGGGCGATTTCGGGATGGCGGCGCAGCACCGCGGCCACCTGGCCGGGATGGACGAACATGCCCTTGACCTTGGTCGTCTGGTCGGCGCGCCCCATCCAGCCCTTGATCCGCATGTTGGTGCGCCCGCACGGGCTGATGCCAGGGAGCAGCGCGGAGAGATCGCCGGTGCCGAAGCGGATCAGCGGATAGTCCGGGTTGAGGGGCGTCACCACCACCTCGCCGACTTCGCCCTCGGGGAGCGGATCGTCGGTGCCCGGGCGCACGATCTCCAGAATGATGTTCTCGTCGACGATCATGCCTTCCTGGGCGTCGGACTCGTAGGCGATCAGCCCGATGTCGGCGGTCGCGTAGCATTGCAGAACCTCGACGCCGCGATCCTTGTACTCGGTGCGCAGGCTGGGAAAGAGCGCGCCGCCCGAGACCAGGGCCTTGACGATCGAGCTGCAGTCGGCGCCCTGTTCGGCGGCCGCATCGAGCAGCACCTTCAGGAAGTCCGGCGTGCCGCTGTAGCCGTTCGGCCGGTAGTGGGCGATCGTCGCGACCTGCTGCTCGCTGTTGCCGACGCCGGCCGGGATCACCGCGCAGCCCAGCGCGCGGGCGCCGTCGTCGAGCATCCAGCCACCCGGGGTCAGGTGATAGCCGAAGCAGTTGTGCAGGATGTCCCCGGCGCGAAAGCCGGCCGCAAACAGGGCGCGCGCCAGCCGCCAGTAGTCGCGGCGCACGGTCTCCAGCTCGTGGATGGGGCCGGGAGAGGCGTAGAGGTGCTGGGCCGCGTTGGCTGCGATCGGCGTCAGGCCGCCGAAGGGCGGCGCTTCGCGCTGCAGCTCGATCAGCTCCGTCTTGCGCAGCACCGGCAGGCGGGCCAGGGCCGCGCGGCTGTCGATCTCCGCCGGCTCGATCTCGGCCAGCCGCTTGGCGAAGCCGGGCGCCTTGGCCTTGGCGAGCGCGACCTGTTCAGGCAGCGCGGCCATCAGGTCGGCCTCGCGCGCCGCCGGATCGCGGGTTTCGAGATCGTCGTAATGCCTGCCGGTCGCGTTCATGTCGCGGGTGCCTCCCTGGCGTCGCACGGGCCGCGCTGAGGCTCTATCCCAGCCAACGCTTGCGGCGCTTATAGTGCTTGACGTCGCGGTAGCTCTTGCGCCCGGAAGCGGACAGGCCGAGGTAGAATTCCTTGACGTCCTCGTTCTCGATCAGCGACGAGGCCGGACCGTCCATCACCACGCGGCCGTTTTCGAGAATGTAGCCGTACTTGGCGTAGCGCAGGGCCACCGTGGTGTTCTGCTCGGCGAGCAGGATCGAGACGCCCTCCTGCTCGTTGATGCGCTTGACGATCTCGAAGATCTGCTCGACCAGCTGCGGCGCCAGGCCCATCGAGGGCTCGTCGAGCAGGATCATCTTGGGCCGGCTCATCAGGGCCCGGCCGATCGCGGTCATCTGCTGTTCGCCGCCCGAGGTGTAGCCCGCCTGGCTGTGGCGGCGCTCCTTGAGGCGCGGAAAGTAGCCGTAGACCAGCTCCAGGTCGGCCTCGATCGCGGCGCGGCCGTCGCTGCGGGTGTAGGCGCCGGTCAGGAGGTTCTCCTCGACCGTCAGGTGCTCGAAGCAGTGGCGCCCCTCCATGACCTGGATGACGCCGCGCTTGACTAGGTCGTTCGGGGTCAGCCGCTCGACCCGCTCGCCGCGCAGCTCGAGGGAGCCCTTGGTGACCTCGCCGCGTTCGGCGCGCAGCAGGTTGGAGATCGCTTTCAGGGTGGTCGTCTTGCCGGCCCCGTTGCCACCGAGCAGGGCGACGATGCCGCCCTCCCGGACCTCGAGCGAGACGCCCTTCAGAACCAGAATGACGTGGTCGTAGATGACCTCGATGTTGTTGACGGCCAGCAGCGACTGGCCCGGCTGCGCGGCGGGCTCGCTGGGCGGCCGGTCGGCCAGGGCGGCTGTGCTCATCGATTCAGGATCCGGCGGTTCAAGATCTGACGCGGACAGGCCGCGAGGCTTTGTTGCAAAGAATCGGGGAGGCGGCGCAGCGGGCCGCCTCCCCGCACGGGACCGTTCAATTGCAGTCGCGTGGCTCCATGCCCTTCTCTTCGGCATAGGCCAGGGCGTCGGCCTTGTAGGCCTTGCGCAGCGCCTCGCGGCGCGGCGTGTACCAGTCGGAGATGATGTCCCAACTGGACCCGTCCCACTGCTGGACGAAGGCCTGGCCGCCGCCCTCATGGTCCTCGCAGGTGATCTTGACGGGCTTGGTGAAGCCGGCCATGCCGAGCGAGGCCAGGTCGGACTCGGTCAGCTCGAGCGCCTCGAAGCCGTCACGCACCTGCGCCCCGGTCAGGGTCTTCTCGCCGTGGATCTCCTGGGCCTTGCGAATGGCCTCGACCTCCATGGCCATCGAGAAGACGCCTCGGTTGTAGAGCACGTCGCCCCAGGCCCGGTCGTTGGCCGCCGCCTTGTCGCCGCCGTAGACGTGCTCCAGGATGTCCTGGAGAACCTCATAGTCCGTGCCCGGCGCGTGGAAACCCAGCGCCTTGTAGCCGGAGGCCGAGTCGCCGGCCGGCTCGACATCGGGCTCGGCGCCCGACCACCAGATCCCGATGAAGCGGTCCATCGGATAGCCGACCGCCGCGGCTTCCTTGATGGCGGTCGAGTTCATGACGCCCCAGCCCCACATGAGAGTCCAGTCGGGCCGCAGCTGGCGGCCGATCTGCAGCCAGGTGGCCTTCTGCTCCAGGCCCGGGTGGGCGACCGGGAACAGCGAGAGCTGATAGCCTTCCTCCTCGGCGAGGCGCTCGAGCGTGGCGATCGGCTCCTTGCCGTAGGCC
>CAZDBC010000385.1:0-3484 GCA_964503295.1 uncultured Kiloniellaceae bacterium
TGCTGGTGCGAGGCCGTTTTGTTCAACGAAAAAGGCGGTGAGGTCATGTACACCGGCAGGCCGGCGGCGGCGAGACGCGCCTTGGCCTCGGCGATCGAGTGCTGGCCGAAATGGAAGATCGAGGCGGCGAGCACGGCGTCGGCATGGCCGTCGCGGATGCCCTCGACCAGATGCTCCAGGCTGCCGACGCCGCCCGAGGCGATGACCGGCACCGGCACGGCATCGGCCACCGCGCGGGTCAGCGCGATGTCGTAGCCTGCGCGCGTGCCGTCGCGGTCCATCGAGGTCAGCAGGATCTCGCCGGCACCATAGTCGGCCAGGCGCTTCGCCCAGGCGACCGCCTCCAGCCCGGTCGCCCGGCGCCCGCCGTGGGTGAAGATCTCGAAGCGCTCGGCGCCGTCCGGGCCGGGCGCGCGCTTGGCGTCGAGCGCGACCACGATGCACTGGCTGCCGAACTTCTCGGCCGCGGCGCGCACGAAGTCGGGGTCGCTGACCGCGGCGGTGTTGATCGAGACCTTGTCGGCGCCGGCCAGCAGCAGGGCGCGGATGTCGTCCAGCGTGCGCACGCCGCCGCCCACGGTGAGCGGCATGAAGCACTGCTCGGCGGTGCGCGCGACGGCATCGAGCAGGATGCCGCGGTTCTCGTGGCTGGCCGTGATGTCGAGAAAGCAGAGCTCGTCGGCGCCGGCGGCGTCGTAGACCCGGGCCTGTTCGACCGGATCGCCGGCGTCGCGCAGCTCGAGGAAGTTGACGCCCTTGACCACGCGGCCGTCCTTGACGTCGAGGCAGGGGATGATGCGCACGGTCAGCATGCGCCGCCGCCCCCGGCCGCACCCGGCTGTTCCGCACCCCGGTTGGCGCCGCGCAGCAGGGCGAGCGCCAGCGCCGGCTCCAGCCGGCCGTCGTAAAGGGCGCGCCCGACGATGACCCCGGCCACGCCGCGATCCTCGACCGCGAGGAGCGCGGCCAGGTCGTCGAGCGAACCGACCCCGCCCGAGGCGATTACCGGAATCGAGACGGCCTCGGCGAGCGCCGCGGTCGCGGCCACGTTGGGCCCCTCGAGGGCGCCGTCGCGGGCGATGTCGGTGTGCACGATGGCGGCCACGCCGGCGTCCTCGAAGCGGCGCGCCAGCTCGAGCGCGGTCAGCTCGCTGGTTTCGGCCCAGCCCTCGACCGCGACCAGGCCGCCCCGCGCGTCGATGCCGACGGCGACACGGCCGGGAAACGCGCGGCAGGCGCTGCGCACAAGCTCCGGGTCCTTGACCGCCGCGGTGCCCAGCACGACCCGGAACACGCCCGCGTCGAGCCAGTGCTCGATGGTCGCGAGGTCGCGCAGGCCGCCGCCGAGCTGGACCGGCAGGTCGACCGCCTCCAGGATCGCCGCCACCGCCGGGCCGTTGACCGGGCGCCCGGCGAAGGCGCCGTTGAGGTCGACCAGGTGCAGCCATTCGAAGCCGGCCTCGGCGAAGGCGCGCGCCTGGCCCGCCGGGTCGTCGTTGAACACGGTCGCCGAGTCCATCTCGCCGCGCAGCAGGCGCACGCACTGGCCGTCTTTCAGGTCGATGGCGGGATAGAGAATCATGCGCGGCGCGTCGTCGTCCTGTCGGAAAGCACGGAAAGGGAGGCGGTGGGCGCCCGGCTCAGCCGTCGAGCGCCTTGGAGTAGTAATAGCCGCTGTGCCAGCGGCCGTCGATCCAGGCGTAGTGCGGGTTGACGCCCCAGCGCGCGAAACCGAGCTCTTCGTAGACCTGAATCGCGCGGGTCTGGCTCTCGCGCACATCGAGGTGCAGCGCCTTGAGGCCGGCGGCGCGCGCGGCCTGCTCGATGGTCTGGACCATGGCCGGCGCCAGCCCGTGGCCGCGCGCCCAGGGCGCGATGAAGAAGGTGGTCAGGTTGCCGGTCAGGGCCTGCGCCTCGTTGTTGCGCGTCGGGCGCTGGAGCTGGGCCGAACCGGCGATGGTGCCGTCGAGGCGGGCGACGAAGAGGTCGCGCTCGGGCACCAGTAGCACGCCGTTCCAGAAGGCCTCCATGACCTGGCGCGGCGGCGGCACCAGCCAGCCGAAGCCGCCGCCATCGAGAATGGCCGCCTCGCAGGCGTCGCAGAGATCATGGAGATCGGGCCCGGAGAACCGGGTCAGCCGCTCGACCCGGGCGTCGGGAGGCGAGGACGCCCAGGCGCCGAGGCCGGAATCCGGGTCGCGCGGTTGCTCGCTCATGGCTGCCACCTCAGGAAGTTGCGGATCAGCGCCAGGCCGACCGCCTGGCTCTTCTCCGGATGAAACTGGGTTCCGACCAGATTGTCGCGCCCGACCGCCGCGGCGATGGGGCCGCCGTAGTCGACCCGTGCGAGCACCTCGTCCGGCCGCGCCGGCACGAAATGGTAGCTGTGCACGAAATAGACGTAAGGATCGCTGCCCAGGTCCGCCAGCAACGGATGCGCGATCCGTGGCTCGAGCCGGTTCCAGCCCATGTGCGGCACCTTGCGCGGTGTGCCGTCGCGCGGCGCGGGGCTCAGCGCGCGCACCTCGCCGGCCAGCCAGCCGAAGCCGGGATGGCAGCCGTGCTCCAGGCCGCGCTCGGCCATCAGCTGCATGCCCACGCAGATGCCGAGGAAGGGCCGGGCGCGCCGGATCACTGCCTCCTCCAGGGCCTCCAGCATGCCAGGCAGGGCCTCGAGGCCGCGCCGGCAGTCGGCGAAGGCGCCGACGCCCGGCAGCACGATCCGCTCGGCCCGGCGCACGGCCTCCGGATCGTCGGTCACCGCGACCTCGACCGGGCGGTCGAGGGTGCTCGCGGCGCGCGCGAAGGCCCTGGCGGCCGAGCGCAGGTTGCCGGAGCCATAGTCGATGATCGCCAGGGTCATGGCGCGCGGCTGTCGCTCCCGTTCGCTGCGGGCGGAGCCGGTCTCGCCGCGCCGGGCCGCGGGCACGGCCGGTGCCTCGGCGAGGGTCACAGGCTCCCCTTGGTCGAGGGCACGCTGTCGGCCTTGCGCGGATCGATCTCCAGCGCCGTGCGCAAGGCCTGGGCGAGCGCCTTGTAGCACGATTCGACGATGTGGTGATTGTTGCTGCCGTAGAGGTTTTCCACATGCAGCGTCAGGCCCGCGTGCTGGGCGAAGGCCTGGAACCACTCCTTGAACAGCTCGCTGTCCATCTCGCCGATCTTGTCGCGCCTGAGCTCGACCTTCCAGACCAGGTAGGGCCGGTTGGAGACGTCGAGCGCGACCCGGGTCAGGGTCTCGTCCATCGGCACCAGGACCGAGGCGAAACGCCGGATGCCGCGGCGCTCGCCGAGCGCCTTGGCGACCGCCTGGCCGAGCGCGATGCCGCTGTCCTCGGTCGTGTGGTGGAAGTCGATGTGCAGGTCGCCCTCCGCCTTCAGGCGAATGTCGATCAGGCTGTGGCGCGCGAGCTGTTCCAGCATGTGGTCGAGGAAGCCGATCCCGGTCTCGACCTGGTAGCGGCCGCTGCCGTCGAGCTCGACC
>CAZDBC010000385.1:3494-3773 GCA_964503295.1 uncultured Kiloniellaceae bacterium
TGCAGATTCCGTTGGAATGGCTGAAAGAGTACGTCGACCTCGACCGCGATGCGGGTTTCGGTGGTGGTGCGTTCGATCGCGCCCTTGCGCATGGCGAGAACTCTCCTCGGGCGCCCCTCCCGGCGGGGCGCGGCAGGTTTAGCAGGCCGTCCCGGACGATGCCAGCGCACTTGCGCCCCTCCATCGCCGCCACCATGGCCGCTGACGCGCAACCGCGCCGTGTGCTACGGTCGCGCGTTCGCGCGAACGGGGGGAAGGGCAAATGCTGCCATCGAGAGC